>JBCBNR010000158.1:0-6988 GCA_039821665.1 Pseudomonadota bacterium | reverse complement strand
AGCGCAGGCGCTCTGAGTCGCTGACCTTCGATGATCAGCGCCTGAAGACTGCCAGCTACAATGCCTCCGAAGGGTTCAGCCTGCGGTGACCGAGATTGCCCGCGACATTCACTGGCTGGACAACATGCTGCTGGTGGTGATCACCGTCATTTCGCTTTTTGTCACCGGACTGCTTGTGTGGTGCATTCTGCGCTACAACCAACGGGCCAACCCCGAGCCTGCGAACTTCACCCACAACTCCGCCATCGAGGTGACCTGGACCGTTGTGCCCATCGTGATCTTGATCGTGATCGGGTCGTTCTCGCTGCCCACGTTGTTTAAGCAGTTGGAGATCCCCGAGCCGGACATCACCATCAAAACCACAGGCTATCAGTGGTTCTGGGGCTACGAATACCCGGATGAGGGCTTTGCCTTTGACAGCTACATGTTGGCCAAGGACGAACTGGAAGAATATGGTTACGCCCAGGATGAGTATTTGCTCGCCACCGATACGGCGATGGTCGTGCCCGTCAACAAAGTGGTCAAAATGCTGGTGGCTGGCGGCGATGTAATCCACTCGTGGAAGATCCCGGCCTTTGGGGTGCATATGGATGCAGTGCCTGGCCGGTTGAACGAGACCTGGTTCAAGGCCGAGCAGGAAGGCATCTACTTCGGCCAGTGTTCCGAGCTGTGCGGCCAGGCGCATTCCTACATGCCCATCACCGTCAAAGTGGTGAGCGAGGAGGCCTATGCCGCTTGGCTTGAAGAGGCGCGCGAACAGTTTGCGGGCATCCCAGCCCGAACCCAGCTTGCCGCAGCGGAGTAACCCCGTATGAGCGACGCCACCTGGATCGGCAGCGACGCGCCCGAGGCGGGGTTCAGCGACTATTACGCGCTGCTCAAGCCAAAGGTCATGCGCCTTGTTGTGTTCACTGCGCTTGTGGGGCTGGTCACAGCCCCGGTGATGGCTCATCCGGTCATCGCATTGGCCGCCCTGATCTGCATCGCAGTGGGGGCCGGTGCGTCCGGCGCGCTGAACATGTGGTGGGACGCGGATATCGACCGCGTGATGGAGCGTACGGCCAAACGCCCGGTGCCCAGCGGCAAGGTCGAGGCAACCGAGGCGATGGCGATCGGCCTGACCCTGTCGGCCTTTTCGGTGGTGTTCCTGTTCTTGTTCACCAATGCCCTGGCCGCAGGACTGCTGGCGTTCACCATCTTCTTCTATGCGGTCGTCTATACGATGTGGCTGAAACGCTCTACCGCGCAAAACATCGTGATCGGCGGGGCGGCTGGCGCGTTTCCCCCGGTGATCGGCTGGGCCGCCATGACCGGCTCCATCAGCTTGGAGCCAATTTTGATGTTCCTGCTGATCTTCTTGTGGACGCCCCCTCATTTCTGGGCGCTCGCGCTGTTTCGCAATGGCGACTATCAGAACGCCCAAGTGCCGATGCTGCCTGTGGTGGCGGGCACCCGGGCCACCCGGCGGCAGGTCTGGCTCTATGCTCTGATCCTTGCGCCCCTTGCGGTTCTGCCAGCGTTCACCCCCGTGGGTGGGCTGTTCTATCTGATCGGCGCGCTGGTGCTAAACGCTATCTGGCTGGCGGGCGCTTGGGCCATTCGCACACGGGACGATTGGGACGCCGAGCAAGACAAGTTTCGCGTCGAGAAACGCTTCTTTGGGTTCTCGATCCTTTATCTTTTCGCCCATTTCGCCCTGCTCCTCGTCGAGGCAGGGTTGCGGGCCGTTGGTTGGGAGTTGGGCGCATGGCCGATGCTCTGAAGGCAAAAGCAAACGGATTGTCCCGGGACGGGCACGAGGTCTATGGCCGCAGGCAAACCCTGAACAAAGGTGTGGGCATCGTCCTGGCGGCAACCGTTCTGATGATTTTCGCGGTCACCTTGGTCAAGCTCAGCGCGGGCATCGAGATGAAGGGCTTCGACCACACGTTCGAAACCACACCAGGGGCGGGCGAGCGATGATAGCAGCCCAGAAAACAGCGCTGAAATGCGTGGGCATGGTGGCCGTCATGGCCTCGCTCAGCTTTGCGGCGGTGCCCCTTTACGACTGGTTCTGCCGGGTCACGGGCTATGGCGGTCAAACGGCGGAGGCCGAGGCGGCACCGGATGTGGTGCTCGACCGGGTGATCACCGTGCGCTTTGACAGCAATGTGGACAGGGATCTTGCCTGGTCGTTCAAGCCGCTTGCGCGCACCGTGGACATCAATATCGGCGAGACGGGCCTTGCGTTCTATGAGGCCACCAATCTGTCAGATGTCCCCCTTGCGGGCACCGCCAGCTTTAACGTCGCCCCGTTCTCGACCGGAAGCTACTTTACCAAGATCGCCTGTTTTTGCTTTGAGATGCAGGTTCTGCAACCGGGCGAGACAGTGCAAATGCCGGTCACGTTCTATGTGGACCCCGAGATTGTAACCGATCTTGAGGCGAAGTTCGTGAACGAGATCACCCTGTCCTACACATTCCACCAAACCGACCTGCCCGAGGATGTCACCGATGCCGGTGCCGTTCTGGGCTCGCCGACATATAACTGACCTGACGGCCAGAGGGAGGCCCGAGATGGCACACGAAAAGAACCACGACTATCACATCCTACCGCCCAGCATCTGGCCCTTCGTCGGCTCGGTCGGGGCGTTCATCATGCTCGTGGGCGCGGTGTTCTGGATGGAGTATGGGGTAAGCTATATCTACCCCTTCCTGATCGGCCTGATGATCGTGCTTTACACCATGTATGCATGGTGGGCCGAGGTTGTCGCCGAAAGCCATGTGGGCGATCACACACCGGTGGTGCAACTTGGCCTGCGCTATGGCGTGATCATGTTCAGCATCTCCGAGGTGATGTTCTTCTCCGCGTGGTTCTGGTCGTTCTTCAAGCACGCCATGTATCCCATGGGCGAGATTGTGGGCACGGAAGTTATGGCCGCCCAATGGCCACCTGCTGGGATCGAGACGTTTGACCCCTGGCATCTGCCCCTGATCAACACGCTGATCCTTCTCTGCTCGGGCTGCGCGGCCACCTGGGCGCACCATGCGATTGCGCACGAGAATGACCGCAAGGGCCTGGTCTGGGGCCTGTCGCTGGCCATCGTGCTGGGTGTGATCTTCACGATCACGCAAGCCTACGAGTATGACCACGCCGCCTTTGGCTTCGCGGGCAATATTTATGGCGCCAACTTCTTTATGGCCACGGGCTTTCACGGGCTGCACGTGGTGATCGGAACCATCTTCCTGGCGGTCTGCCTGATCCGCGCTTTGAAGGGCCAGTTCACGCAGGAAAAGCATATCGGCTTTGAGGCTGCGGCCTGGTATTGGCACTTCGTCGACGTTGTCTGGTTGTTCCTGTTCGCCGCTGTCTACATCTGGGGCGGCTGAACACAGTCACAGATCACTCTTTGGCGCGGGCCCCTGGGGCTCGCGCTTTTGCGTTTAAGGGGCGAGGGCGATGGGACGCATTCTGTTTTTCGTGGTCATTGGGCTGGGCGGCTTTGCTGTGCTGTCTTCCCTGGGCGTTTGGCAACTTCAGCGCTTGGCCTGGAAAGAGGCGATCATCGCGGATGCCGCCCAGCGCATGTCCGCAGAACCCGGCAATGTGCCCGCCTCCCCCACGATGGAGGCGGACATCTACCGGCCCATCAGCACCACTGGCCGCCTGACAGACCGCGAGGTGCATGTTCTGACCACGCAAAAGCCCAAAGGCCCGGGCTTTCGCATTATCACCCGGTTCGAGCTGGCAGATGGCCGGGCGATCCTGCTCGATCGGGGCTATGTGCCCGAGGGCGAGAAGAATTCCCCCCGGCCCACCGGCGAGATCACCGCCCAAGGTCATCTGCTGTGGCCGCGCGAAAGCGATATGTTCACCCCGGACGCGGATCTAGAGAATAACCTGTGGTTTGCCCGCAACCTGGAGCTTATGGCCCTGACCTTGGACACCGAGCCTGTGCTGATCGTCCTCGACCGCCCGGCTGGCGAGAACGCGCCACGCCCGCTTCCGGTCACACTGTCCTTTCCCAACAACCACTTGCAATACGCCATCACATGGTTTGCCCTGGCCATTGTGTGGGCGGGCATGACCGCCTATTGGGTGTTCGGACGACAGCAAAAAGACTGACCGCGATGCGCTATATCTCGACAAGGGGGACGGCCCCCGAGCTTGATTTCGAAGGGGCCATGCTCTCGGGTCTTGCCCGCGACGGGGGGCTTTATGTGCCCGCCGCCTGGCCACAGCTATCCCATCAAACCATCGCTGGGTTTGCCGATCAAAGCTATGAGGACGTGGCCTATCACGTCATGCGCCCGTTCATAGGCGAGACCTTCACGGATACCGAATTTCGCGAGATCATCGCGCGGGCCTATGCCGTCTTTGGTCACAAGGCCCGCTGCCCGCTGGTGCAGCTAGAGGAAAACCATTTCCTGCTGGAACTGTTCCACGGGCCTACGCTGGCCTTCAAAGACGTGGCCATGCAGCTTATCGGCCAGATGTTTCAACTGGCGCTCAGCCGCTCTGGCAAGCGGGTGACGATTGTGGGGGCAACCTCGGGGGACACAGGCTCGGCCGCGATAGAGGCGTTTCGGGGCCTCGACGCGGTGGATGTCTTTATCATGTATCCCCATGGCCGCGTCTCAGAGGTGCAGCGCCGACAGATGAGCACCCCGGTGGAGGCGAATGTCCATGCCCTGGCCATCGAAGGCGATTTTGACACCTGCCAGGCGCGCCTGAAGGACATGTTCAACGATTTCGCCTTTCGCGACGAGGTTGGTCTTGCGGGCGTGAACTCTATCAATTGGGCGCGGGTGCTGGCCCAGGTGGTCTATTACTTCACCTCCGCGGTGGCGGTGGGCGCGCCCCACCGGGCCGTCTCGTTCTGTGTGCCCACGGGCAATTTCGGCGACATCTTCGCGGCCTATGTGGCCAAGCGCATGGGGTTGCCGGTCGACAGGTTGATCATCGCCACCAACCAAAACGACATCCTGCACCGCACCCTTGTCTCCGGCGCGCACGAGACGCATGGCGTCAGCCCCTCCATCTCGCCCTCGATGGATATCCAGGTCAGTTCAAACTTCGAGCGGTTGCTGTTTGATGCCTACGATCGGGAAGGCCCAGCGGTGGCCCAGTTGATGGATGCGCTCAAGACCCAAGGGCGCTTTGATCTGTCCCAAGGGGCGCTCGCCCGGCTGCGCGAGAAGTTTGACAGCGGGCGGGCCAGCGAAGACGAGACGCTGGCCTGGATCACCCGCGCGCGCGACGCGTATGCCGAAGTGCTTTGCCCCCATTCCGCCATCGGCGTGAAGGTGGCCAGCGAGCACAAAGGGACAGCACCCATGATCACCCTGGCGACCGCCCATCCTGCCAAGTTTCCAGCCGCCGTCGAACAGGCGACAGGCCTACACCCAGCCTTGCCGGAACGCATGGCTGACCTTTACGCGCGACCCGAGCGCATCACCCCCCTCCCCGATGATCTTAAGGTGATCGAGGATCATATTCGCAAGGCACGCGCATGACCGTTCAGACCCACACCCTGTCCAATGGCTTTCGCATCGTAACCGAGAACATGCCCGGCCTTGGATCCGCCTCGCTGGGGATCTGGGTCGCAGCGGGCGGTCGGCACGAGACGGCCGAGCAGAACGGCATGGCCCATTTTTTGGAGCATATGGCCTTTAAAGGCACAAAGCGGCGCAACGCGCTTCAAATCGCCGAGGCGATCGAGGATGTGGGCGGCTATATCAACGCCTATACCAGCCGCGAGATGACCGCCTATTATGCACGCGTGCTCAAAGACGATGTGCCGCTGGCGCTGGATGTGATCGGCGACATCCTGGTCAACCCGGCCTTTGATCCGCGCGAGATCGAGGTGGAGCGCGGGGTGATCTTGCAAGAGATTGGCCAGTCGCTGGATACACCCGATGACGTGGTCTTTGATTGGCTACAGGAAGAAGCGTTTCGCGCCCAACCCATGGGGCGCACCATCCTGGGCCCGGCGGAGCGGGTGCGCAGTTTTCAAACCGAAGATTTTCGTCGCTTTGTGGCCCAGCATTACGGGCCCCAGAACCTGATCCTCAGTGCCGCTGGTGCTGTGGATCATGATGAAATTGTGCGCTTGGCGGACTCTGCCTTCTCTCATCTCGGGGCGGCCCCGGCCGCATCGCTTGCGCCGGCCACCTTCACCCGTGGCGAGCGGCGCGAGATCAAGGCGCTGGAACAGGCCCATTTCACGCTGGCCTTGCCAGCACCCGCCAATACGGACGCGCAGATGTTTGCGGCCCAGGTGTATGCCTCCGTGATGGGTGGTGGCATGTCCTCGCGCCTGTTCCAGGAGATCCGCGAAAAGCGCGGTCTGTGCTACACCATCTTTGCCCAAAGCCAATCGTTCAGCGATGCTGGCATGCTGATGCTTTACGCGGGCACTGGGGGCGAGGATGTGGCCGGGTTGGCCGAGGTCACCGCCGACGAGATGCGCCGCGCAGCCGAGACCATCTCGGACGTAGAAGTTACCCGCGCCAAAACCCAGATGAAGGCGGGCATGGTAATGGGGCTTGAAAGCCCCTCGTCACGGGCCGAGCGGATGGCGCGCACCCTGGCCATCTGGGGCCGCGTGCCCAGCCTGGAAGAGACCGTCGCAAAGGTGGATGCCGTCGATGTGGCAGCTGTGCGCGCCTATGGTGCGTCCCTGCTGGAAGGACCTGCGGCCATGGCTCTTTATGGACCGGTGGAGCAGGCGCTGGATCTGGACGACCTGCAAGGCCGCCTGGCCGCCTGATGTTTCTACGCCGTCCGCAGACCGAGATCCGGACCGAGCGGCTGACCTTACGCCTGCCCCGTCACAACGACCATGTGGCTTGGGTGCGGTTGCGCCAAAACTCATCGGATTTTCTTGAGCCGTGGGAGCCTTTGCGCGCGGACGATCAGTTTTCGCGCAGGGCGTTTCGCAACCGCGTGTTCTGGGGCAATCGCAGCCTGGAACAGGGCCGCGCGCTGCCCCTGTTCCTAGAGCGG
>JBCBNR010000157.1:0-7055 GCA_039821665.1 Pseudomonadota bacterium | reverse complement strand
CCATCTCAGCCCGATCCACGATGCCGCGATAGATCGCTCGCGCCATCTCGATATCACCGCCCGACAATGCGTCATTCGCAGCTTGAAGCTCATCGCTGGACGCGTTGCCCGCTTGCTGCCGAAGGTCGGCCACCACCTTTTGAAGTTCAACGTAAGCCGCCTCGAAATCCGCCAGCTTTGCAGTAACCGCATCAAGTTCGGCCTGAGCCAACGCACGTTGGGCCTGAGACAACGCATTTTCGGCCCCATGGGCCCGCTCCAAATCGCCGCGAAGCGCTGCTTCGCGGTTCTGCCACATGATTTCCGCTTGCTCGGGCGACAGGCCATGGATGATCGTGCCAGAATTGTCGCGCCCAACATTGGTTCCACCGGCATCAGCGGTTTGGTCAGGCTTTCGGATCATCGGACCCCTGAGTGCTGATATTGCCCGAATTGTCGCCGCCCACATTGACGCCGCCATTGGTGGCGCGTTGGCCGCTGTCACCCCGTTTGAAATACTGGAACACCGCCACCAGCAGGCCCAAAGCGGCAATCACAACACCCGCAATCGCCACCCAATCCATGGTTGAAAAAGAACTCATCAAATTCTCCCGTCCAATAAACCCCAAACCTAGTCAACTTTCCCAAACAAACCAACCCAATCCCCCCTTTGCGCCACCCCCATGTCGAAAACGGCCGCTCGGGCGCGACTGGCTTGCGCTAGCCTGCGTTCATGCGTTTGCTCCTGTCTTTTGCGGCCCTCTTTTCGTCCATGGCGCTGCTCCAGCTTTCCTCTGGCGCCATCGGGCCGTTTGACGCGATCACCGGCACGGCGCTGGGGTTTTCGCGCACAGAAGTTGGGCTTATGGGCTCTGCCCATTTCTTAGGCTTCTTTCTGGGATGTTGGAGCGCGCCACGCCTGATCGGGGCCGTCGGCCATGTGCGCACCTTTGCGGCCTTTGCGGCCCTGGGCACCATCGGCGCGCTTGCCCATCCGCTGATCCTGGATGCGGGCGTCTGGACCGGTCTGCGGATCCTGACAGGCGCGTGCATCGCGGGGTGTTACACGGTGGTCGAGGCGTGGTTGCAAGCCAAGCTTACCAACCAGACGCGCGGGCGCGCCATGGGCCTTTACCGCATCGTGGACCTTGGGGCCGCCCTGGTCGCGCAACTGATGATCGGCTTTTTGCCGGCAGAGCTATACGTGGCGTACAACATCCTGGCCATTTTGTGCTGTGCCAGCCTCATGCCCATCATGCTGACCCAAAGCACACCGCCCCCCACCAAGGGCGCACCGCGCCTGCGTCCGCTCAAAGCCATCGCCTTGTCACCCCTGGCCGCAATGGGGGTCGTCGTGGCGGGCGTCACCACACCTGCCTTTCGCATGGTCGGGCCGCTTTTTGGCCAGGATATGGGGCTGAGCACGCAACAGATCGGTGTGTTTCTGGCGCTCGCTTGGGGCGGCGGCGCGGTTGCACAATATCCGACCGGCTGGCTTGCGGACAGGTATGATCGGCGCTGGGTGCTGATCGGCGTCTCGGCCATCGCGATCCTGGTATGCGCCGCCTCCACCGCACTGCCACCCGGGGCGCCTGCCCTGCTCTTTGCCATGGCGTTTGTGTTCGGCGCGGTCACCTTCCCTGTCTTTTCCATCTCCGCTGCCCATGCCAACGACTTTGCGGAACCTGATTTTGTGGTCGAGTTGTCCGCCTCGCTCATCTTTCTTTTCGGCATGGGGGCGATCACGGCGCCGCTGTTTGCCTCTGCCCTGATGGACCGCTTCGGCCCCGCTGCCCTGTTCGCCATGATCGCCTGCGCCCACGGCGTTCTGGTGCTCTTTGGCCTGTACCGCATGACCCGCAGACCCACCCAGGCGCGCACGGCCTATACCTACACCCCGCGCACCTCCTTCCTGCTCGGCCGGGTTCTGGGGCGCAAGCCAAAGGACTAGGCCCCCGCGCACACTCGAGTTTCCCCAAATACTCCCGCCGGAGGCGCAGATCAGCCACGGGGCGCCACGCCAGCCCTTTCCCCGCCCGTCCGAAGCCGCTAAGCACGCGACATCATAGCATCGGACCGGACCTATGGCGCGCATCCTCATCACCTCTGCCCTGCCCTACATCAACGGCATCAAGCATCTGGGCAATCTGATCGGCAGCCAACTGCCCTCGGATGCCTATGCCCGCTACATGCGTGCGCGCGGACACGAGGTGCTGCTGATCTGTGCGACCGACGAACATGGCACCCCGGCCGAGCTTGCCGCTGCCAAGGCCGGGCAACCGGTGGAGGCGTTTTGCGCTGAGATGTGGCAAACCCAAAAAACCATCGCGGACGGCTTTCGCCTGTCCTTCGATCACTTTGGCCGCTCGTCCTCGGCCCGCAACCACGCGCTGACCCAGCACTTCGCAGGCAAACTGGCGGCGGCCGGCTTGATCGCAGAGGTGATCGAAAAGCAGGTCTACTCCCACGCCGATGGGCGCTATCTGCCTGACCGGTATATCGAAGGCACATGCCCCAATTGCGGCTACGACAAAGCGCGCGGGGATCAATGCGAGAACTGCACCAAGCAGTTGGATCCAGTGGATTTGATCAACCCGCGCTCGGCCATCTCAGGCTCCACCGATTTGGAGGTGCGCGAAACCAAACACCTCTACTTGCGCCAATCGGCCTTGCGCGATCAATTGCGCGCGTGGATTGACAGCAAATCCGACTGGCCAGTGCTGACCACATCGATTGCCAAGAAATGGCTTGATGACGGCGACGGCTTGCAAGATCGCGGGATCACCCGTGACCTGGATTGGGGCGTGCCGGTCAAACGGGGTGACGACGACTGGCCGGGGATGGAAGGTAAGGTCTTTTATGTCTGGTTCGACGCGCCCATTGAATACATCGCCGCCACGGCGGAATGGGCCGATGCCACCGATCAGGATGACACCGCCTGGCAAAGGTGGTGGCGCGAGGATAAGGGCGCAAGCGACGTGCGCTATGTCCAGTTTATGGCCAAGGACAACATTCCCTTTCACACGCTCAGCTTCCCGGTCACGCTGCTGGGGTCGGGCGAGCCATGGAAAATGGTCGATTACATCAAAGGCTTCAACTGGTTGAACTACGAGGGCGGTAAATTCTCCACCAGCCAGGGTCGTGGGATCTTTATGGATGAGGCTCTCGACATTCTGCCCCCCGACTATTGGCGGTGGTATTTGCTGTCGAACGCACCTGAAAGCGATGACAGCAATTTCACCTGGGACGCGTTCCAGGCCAGCATCAACAAAGACCTATCGGACGTGTTGGGCAATTTCGTCAGCCGGGTGACCAAGTTCTGCCGCTCGAAATTCGGCGAGGTGGTGCCTCAGGGCGGGGCTTACGGCGCGGCCGAACAGGCGGTGATCGACGAGATCGCACAGCGTTTGGCGCGGTATCAATCCCATATGGATGCGATTGAGCTGCGCAAATCCGCAGCTGAGCTGCGCGCGATCTGGGTTGCGGGCAACGAGTATCTGCAACGGGCCGAGCCATGGGCCGCCTATAAGACCGACCCGGATCGGGCGGCCGCAATCGTGCGTTTTGCGCTTAACCTCATCAGGCTTTACGGGGTGCTGTCGGCGCCGTTTATCCCAGATGCCAGCGATGCGATGCTGTCCGCCATGGGCACCAAGGACGCGCGTTGGCCTGATGACATTGCCCAAGCCACCCAAGCCCTGTCCCCCGGCGAGGCGTTCACCGTGCCGGACAATCTGTTTTCCAAGCTCGACAGCGACCGCAAAGAGGCGTTGGAGGCGCGCTTCGCGGGCACGTGACTTGACAGCGCGCGCTTGCGGCGCACCCTCAGGCCCATGCGCACGCTTCTGATTGCCCTTTGCCTGGCCCCGACCGCCCTTTTCGCCGCTTGTCCCGAACCGGATCGCAGCGTGCGGGAAACCGAATTGCTGCAAACGCTCAAGCAAGCCCCGGACGAGGTGGCCGGCGAGATCGCCGCACGCGATGTGTGGGAGCATTGGTTGGTTGCCCCAGATGCGGCTGCGCAAGACCTGCTCGACCAAGGGATGGCGCGGCGCAACGCCTATGACTTCGAGCAGAGCGAGGCGCTGTTGGATCAACTGGTCGCCTATTGCCCGAACTATACCGAAGGGTGGAACCAGCGGGCCTTCACCCGGTTTTTGCGCGACGATCTGGACGGCGCGCTGAGCGATATCGACAGGGTTCTGCGCGATCAGCCCAGCCATTTTGGCGCGCTGTCCGGCAAGGCGCTGACATTGATGAAACAGGGCCGTATGACCCTGGCCCAGGCCGCCCTGCGCCGCGCGGTGGAGGCCCATCCCTGGCTGCAAGAGCGGCGCATGATCTTACCGCCCACGACCCCCGGTCAAGACATCTAGGAGCTGACGAACAGCCGTGCGGCCCACAGACCGACCACAGCCGCGAACCCCGTAAGAACCACGCCCCAGGCCGTGTCACCGATCACAAGAACCCAGGTCCATCCCTTCAACGTGGTCATGTTGGTGGCCTCGTAGGTGCCGTAGCATAAGAAACCCAGGAATGCCCCCAGAAGGGCGGTGTGCACATACCCGCCGCCCGGTCGCAGACCGGGCAGGGAGGCAAAGTACAAAACACCAACGATGTAGATCGCGTAAAACCCGATGGCTGGCGCAAACTGGATGTTCTCACGCAACAGCGGGCCCACCTCGCGTTCAAACAGCGGGCGCATGACACGGCTTAGCCACACAGCATCCACTGCTAGAAACGCAACCAGCGTCACGAGATAAGTATAGATCCAGCCCATCACAGCCCCCCTGTCTGAGACCGCGATTTAACGCGTCCTTGCCACTGGGCAAGCGTCAGTCGATGACCGTTTGATCCCGGCCCTGGTTTTTGGCTTGTGACAACAGGCTATCGGCCCGCTCGATCAAGGTTTCTTTGCTGTCCGTGCTGCGCAGCAGCGCCACCCCGAAGGACGAGGTCAGCCCCCCGATCTCGATCTTGCTCTGCTCTCCAACCCAATCGATTTTGGAAAATGAGATGCGCACCCTCTCGGCCACCTCAAACGCGCGGTCCTTGCCCGCCTCGGGCAGGACAATGGCGAATTTGGCGCCCGTGAACCGGGTTGGAATTTCCTGGCGGGCCATCTGTTTGCGCAGCTCGCGCGCATAGATCTTAAGAACATTGTCGCCCGCAGAATGGCCTAGGGTTTCGTTGACTTTGCGCAAGTTATCGATATCGCACAGGATCAGGCCCATGGCGCTGCCGCGCTGTCGGGCCGCGAAAATCGCAGCTTCCAACAACTCGTCCAGGCGCCGACGGTTGAACAGGCCGGTCAAGAAATCGGTGTTGGCGGCTTTCTTGACCTCCACTAGCTCCTTTTCGAGCTTCGAGATTTGACCACGGCTCTTTTCCAATTGCATCGTCACCCGTTGGGAGGCGGCGATCTGGGTCTGATTGACCTTGTGCAAATGGGTGATGATCGAGGCGACATCGCGCTTCGAGGTGCCTTGAACCAGGGATTGTCGAGCGGCCCGCAAGGCCCCCGAAAAGCTGGAATTGTCGCGCAGGTTTTCCTCGACTGCGCCAGACACTTCGCCCACGGCGTTTTGCAGCGAGGTGCCGATTTGCTCCAACTCATCAGACATGGCCCGCGGGCTGAGATGCCGATGATAAAGCTCGGACAAGGACGCCTCGGTGATCGGCTCGGACATGTTCATCGCCCGGTCCAGTTGCTCGATCACCCCACGGTTCTTGCGCTGAAAATAGGCAAACCAGGTGGCATACACCTCGGGAACAAGGGGCGTGTCGTATTTCTGCGCAAAATCCAAAACCCGTTCGCTGATTTCGTCCGTGCCAGGCCCAGCATCCGCTGGGACGCCCCCGAAAATCTGCGCAACATTCCCCATAGCCTACCCCTAAACAACACCCTTGCCACCCAGCGGGACCCTAGCGGGCAAGGCGTTATCAAGGGGTAAACAAATGGGGGCTTACAGGTTCAAACACCACCGCAGGATGGCTTTTTGAACGTGCAATCGGTTCTCGGCCTCATCGAAAATCACGGAGGCCGGGCCATCCATCACCTGGGATGTCGCCTCTTCCTCGCGATGGGCTGGCAGGCAATGCATAAACAGCGCGTCATCGGCGGCGGCGGCCATCATATCCGCGTTCACCTGGTAGGGGCGCAATTGGTTGTGGCGGCGCGCGCGCGCATCTTGGGGATCGTGCATCGACAGCCAGGTGTCGGTGACCACCAAATCCGCCCCAGCAACGGCAACCGACGGATCACGCTCGATGGATACGGTCACCCCCTTGGAGCGTGCAAAGGCCACGGCTTGCGGGTCCGGGTCCAATGTGGGTGGGCCGGTGAACGTCAAGTCAAAGCCAAACTGGCCTGCGGCGTGCAACAGGGACGAACAGACATTGTTGCCATCCCCTGACCACACCACCTTTTTGCCAGCAATCGGGCCGCGATGCTCTTCGAACGTCATCACATCCGCCATGATCTGACAGGGGTGCGAGGCATTGGTCAGGCCATTGATCACCGGCACCGTTGCCGTCTCGGCCAGTTCTAAAAGCGTGGCCTCCTCGAAGGTGCGGATCATGATCGCATCCACATAGCGAGAGAGGACGCGCGCGGTGTCTGCAATGCTCTCTCCATGGCCAAGCTGCATCTCTGCCCCCGACAGGACGAGTGTCTGGCCGCCCATCTGGCGCACACCCACATCAAACGAGATGCGGGTGCGCGTCGATGGTTTCTCGAAGATCAGCGCCACGATGCGACCGGCCAGGGGTCGGTCTGCATCTTCCGTGCCCTTGGGCTGCCCAGCGCGCGCCTCTTTTACGGTGCGCGCATGGGTCAGGATGCTGCGCAAATCCTCGGCTTGCGTGGTGTGCAAATCCAAGAAATGAGTCATGCCGCCCCCTTTGCGGCAGCGCGCACCTGTTTTGCCGCCCGTTCAAGGCGGTTCAGACCCTCGTCCACCTCTGCCACTGACAGGATCAGCGGTGGCAACAGGCGCACCACGTTTTCAGCGGCAGGCACGGTTAGGATGTGCGCGTCATAGCCTGCGTTGACCACGTCCATATTCGGTACCTTG
>JBCBNR010000156.1:0-7114 GCA_039821665.1 Pseudomonadota bacterium | reverse complement strand
GTATTTTACGCAGTGGTGCTGTCCCCAAAACTTCGCTTCGAACAGGCCCTTGGCCGCGGCGGTATCAACCTCGACAATCGTGCCCCGCACCGTGCCAGCGGCCGCTGTGACAAGGTGATCAAAAGCGCCGATACTGGCAAACGCCCGGGAAACCGCGTGTTCATCGGTGACATCCACAACCACAGGATGGGCCCGGTCCCCAAGCCCTTCGCACGCGGCGGCCAACCGATCGGCGTTGCGCGCAAGCAGCACAACCCGCTTTGCGCCTAAGCCTAACGCGCGCTCAGCCACGCACAGCCCAATGCCCGAGGAACCACCGGAGATAACGACGGTTGTGCCTTCGATCTTATCGCTCGCCATGTGTTAGGTCCTTGGATCGGTCGCGATGTTGAGGCTTAGCCGCCTGCAGGCAAAGCGGGCACTTGCTGGGTCAGGCAGTGAATGGCACCGCCTTGCATGGGGGCGGCCCGCATGGGCACGCCGATGACCTCTCGATTTGGGAAATGCGTGGCAAGCTCTGCGCGCGCCGCTTCATCCGCCTCTGGGTCCTCGCCCGCCTGCGGCATCACAACGGCACCGTTGCAGATATAGAAGTTCATGTAAGGGGCGATGTAGTGGTGCCCGTCCGCCTCGAACCCTGACATATGCGGGAAGCCCACCACCTCGACACCCGCAGCCTCAAGCACCGTTCGGGCGGCGGCGAGGGCCGGGTCGTTCACCGAGTCCTCTGCAACCTCGACCATCAGCACCCGGTTCACATCGATGAAGCACATGAACAGGTCGATATGCCCGTCCGTGCCGTAATACATGCGATCGGGGTCGCGGGTCTGATCCTCCGTCAAACCCTCGGCAATCCATAGGATACGGTCGAGGCCAAGCGCGTCTTTCAGACCCGCTTCGACCTCGTCTTTGCTGAGATACCAGTTGCGGGACGGGTGCAGCACACAGCCTTCGGGGGCGATCATCGTACCGGCCCCGTCCACCGTGATGGCCCCACCTTCGAGAACAATATCAATTGGGGTGACGGGCACGCCCAGGTCACGGGCCAAGGTCGCACCCAGACGCGCATCGCGGTCTCGGTCAGGATGGCGTTCCCCCCAAGCATTGAACTTGAAATGACGCGCCACAAGGCTGTGACCATCGCTGACAAACACAGGCCCGTTGTCGCGCAGCCAAGAGCCGTCCATGGGATGCACCTGGATCTCTACGGCTTGCGACAAGCGGGACCGTGCATCTGCGGCCTGAGCGTCATTCGCGCAAACCATGGTGACGGGCTCAAAGGCCGCGATTGTGTTGGCCACCTGCGCAAACTCAGCGCGACCCTGCTCCAGGGTAGCACCCCAGGACCACTCCCGGCAGGGCCATCCGATTATTGTGCGTGCGTGGGGCTCCCACTCCGCTGGCATGCGAAGGCGGCTCACCCCGTGCTCCCTTGGGTTCCGCGCACGATCAAATCACGGGTAAACGACAGATGCTGGCGCAGGGCTGCACAGGCCGCCTCGGTATCGCGGGCCAGGGTCAGATCCCTGAGGTTCCTGTGTTCCTCATCCACGTCCCGAGGGACACTTTCATAGGGCATGGACCACCTGCGATAAAGCTCCGCTGCGGCCCGCAGGTTTTCAGCATAGGTCATCAATCGCTGGTTTCGGGCGGCTGCGAGCAGCGCCATGTGAAAGGCCTGATGCGCGATGGCCCAATCATCCGTGACCGAATGTGGATCACCGTCGATATGCTTTGGCGTGCCTTCCAGCCGGTGATGGGTCGAGACGATGGCGCTTTCCCACTCCAGATCTCCGTGCGAGATGGCATCGCGCAGCACCTCTGCCTCGACAAGCATGCGCGAGTCCGTCAGGTCGTTCAAATCGCCCAGGCTCAAATCGACAACGCGGAACCCGTGCTGAGACCGTTTTTGGGCGAGCCCTTCGGCGGCAAGCCGTGTCAGTGCTTCGCGCAGAACCCCCATGCTGTGGCCGTACGACGCGCGCAGTTGCGCGAACTGAAGTGTGGACCCAGCTTCCAACTGACCCGTCAAAATATCCTTTCGGATCCGTTCATAGGCTTTGTCGGTCTGTGTTTCCGCGATCGTCACGTGCGTACCACTTGTTTGGTTGTCGTTGGCCCCAGTATGCATGCGTTTTGCGCACGAACCCAAGAGCTATTTTCAACAATGCTGCAAATGTCGAAAATTGATTGACAACTCGAAAATGCTGCACAAGCCTAGTCTGCGAAGAGTATGGGGACTGGACCGCAATGCCGCTGACGCCAACGCCGAAGGTCTGGATGAACGGCACGCTTGTCGATTGGGCGGATGCGACCGTGCATGTCGGCACGCATACGCTGCATTATGGCACCGGCATCTATGAGGGGCTGAGAGCCTACGCCACGGACAAAGGGCCGGGGCTGTTTCGCCTCACCCCGCATATCGAACGGTTCTACCGCTCAGGTAAAATCTTGGCGATGCCGCTGCCCTATTCCGTGCCCGAGATTGTCGAGGCTTGCCTTGAGGTGACCCGCTCGACCGGGCTGGACAGCTGCTATGTCCGACCCTTGGCGTATTACGGCTATGGGCATATGGGCCTCGATACCGGGCCATGCGACGTTGACATTGCGATCATGGCGTGGCCGTGGGCCAGCGTGCGCGGCGACGATACAAACACGCGCGGGGTGAAGATGATGGTGTCATCCTGGCGTCGGCACGATCACAACATCATGCCGCCCATGGCCAAGACCGTCGGCAATTACGTCAATTCCTCGCTGGCCAAGGCCGAGGCGCATCGCGCGGGCTATGACGACTGCATCATGCTCAACACCGCTGGGATGGTTGCCGAATGCACGGCCGAGAACATTTTTGTGGTGCGCGACGGTGTGATCCACACACCCCCGCTTTCGGCAGGTGGGCTGGAGGGGATCACGCAGGATTCGATCCGCATCATCGCGCAGGACCTCGGCTACGAAGTGCGCGCCTCACAAATCTCACGCTCGGACCTCTACATTGCGGATGAGATTTTCGTGTGCGGCACCGCGTCAGAAGTGACATCCGTCCAGTCGGTCGATGGCCGAGAGGTGGCCTTCCCCGGGCCGATCGGCACACATATCCAGGCGGTCTTTTCCAAAGCGGTGCGCGGTGAAGACCCGCGCTATGCAAACTGGGTGGAAGTGGCATGAAGCTGACAGATGCAGAGCATTCCGTAATTGCAGCACGCCTGCACACTGCGATCAGAACAGGACAGGGCATCGACCCCCCGTCCGAGAGCACGGACTATGTGTTCGAGGATGCTTACCGCATCCGGCGTAAACTGGTCGACCATCTGATTGCCGATGGCGGGATACCTGCGGGCCACAAGATCGGGTTCACCTCAGAGACAATGCAGAAGATGTACGGGATGACGGGCCCGGACTTCGGCATTCTTCTCAAACACATGTTCGTGCCAGCGGGCGCGCCCTTGGCCATCGGCCATCTCAGCGACACCCGAGCCGAGCCTGAGCTGGCCTTTGAGCTTGCCAAGCCGCTGGAAGGGCCGGGGGTCACGCTGGCGGACGCGCTGGCCGCGTCGGCGCGGGTGATGGCGGCAATCGAGGTGATCGACAGCCGCGTCGGCGCGATGCGCGCAGCCGCGAACGACTCGCTCGCCGACAACGCGGGCGCTGGATTTGTGGTGCTGGGTTCTGTCTCGCTGGCACCTGATGAGGTCGATTTGGCCGCGGTCCACCTGTCCATGGAGGTGGATGGCGACGCCCAGAGCGCGCCCGCAGGCGACGTGATGGGCCACCCCGCAGAACCGCTCGCATGGCTTGCCAACACGTTGCCAGGGCTGGACGGCCTCGGTGGATCGCTGAAGGCCGGGGACATCGTTATCACCGGCGCGCCGGTCAAGTCGGTCGCGGTCAAGCCGGGCAGTAAGCTAAGCGCCAGCTTCGGGCCGTTCGGCACAATCGATATCGAGTTTACCTGATGATGACCATGGACCTGACCCTGTTGAGCGATGGCGCACAAGGGCATCGGCGGCACGGGGTTCCCCTGGGCGTACTGGGCACGCCCGTCAAGCAAGACACGCAGGACGCGGGCCGTGCGGGCGGACTCGCGCCTGGCGCGCCGCGCGATCTGATGGGGGCACTCCACTGATGAAGCTTGAAACGCACGCTGTGGTGATCGGAGGGGGCGTCGTGGGTGCCGCGATCCTCTATCATTTGACCAAGGCGGGCGTGTCCGACTGCATGCTGCTTGAACGCTCCGAACTGACGGCGGGATCCACATGGCACGCGGCGGGCGGTGTCGGCACCTTCGGAGGCGGGGCGAACGCCGCGTGGCTGCACAAATACGGCTTTGAGATGTATGCCAAGCTTGAAGCCGAAACCGGTATGCAGACCGGGTTTCACCATGTCGGAGAGGTGTCGATTGCGCGGACTGAAGCGCGGCTAGACGATCTGCGCCGCCATCGCGCGTTGCACCGTCTCAATGGTGTGGAGACTTTCTGGCTCTCGCCGGAGGAGTTGGTGGCGAAGGTCCCGGTTATGGATCCGGCCACCGTTCTGGGCGCAGTGTTTGAGCCGAGCTACGGCCATGTGGACCCCTCCAGCACCACAAATGCATGGGTGGCCGCGGCACGCAGTGGCGGGGCGCAGGTCCATCGCCATACCCCAGTGATGGAGACGAACCAGCGCCCGGACGGCACATGGGATGTCGTGACCCCCGCTGGCACAATCCACACCCAACATGTGATCAACGCAGCGGGCCTTTGGGGCCGCGAGGTTGGCGCGCTGGCTGGTGTGTCCCTGCCCATGATGCCGGTAGAGCACCATTACTTTGTCACGGACCGGATTGACGAGGTTGCGGCCCTCCAAACCGAGTTGCCCCTGATCGGGGATGCCGACGCCGAATACTATCTGCGCCAAGAGCGGGATGGGCTTTTGCTGGGCGTGTATGAAGACACCTGCACCCACTGGGCCGAGGACACAACGCCCGCTGATTTCGGGCACGATCTGTTGCCCGACGCGTTGGAGCGGATCGAGCGGAACCTGGCGCAAGCGGTCGAGGCTGTGCCCTGTCTGGGGACCGCCGGCGTCAAGCGTGTGATCAACGGGCCGATCATGTTCTCGCCCGATCTGGCCCCGTTGGTGGGGCCCTATCCGGGCAAGCAGAACTATTGGTGCGCCAACGGGGTGATGACGGGCTTTACCCAGGCCGCAGGCATTGGGCTGGTGATCGCCCAGTGGATGACCGAAGGCGAGCCCCCATTGGACGTGGCGATGTGGGACGTCGCTCGGTTCGGGCCCTGGGCGGACAAGGCCTATGTCAAAGCTCGCACAGGCGACATGTATGCGACCCGGTTCAAAACCGTGTATCCCTATGAAGAACGGCCCGCAGGTCGGCCCGTTCTGACCACGCCGACCTTTGAGTTGTACAAGGCCAAGGGTGCTGTGTTCGGCGCGTCCGACGGTGTCGAGTTTCCCTTGTGGTTCGCACCCGAAGGCGTGCAGCCCAAAGACACCCTGACCTATGACCGGCCCAACTGGTTTAAACCTGTGGGAGAGGAATGCCGCGCGCTGACCAGCGGTGTGGGCCTGATCGATATCTCAACCTATGGCAAACACTCGGTCCGCGGCCCGGGCGCCTATGACTGGCTCAACCAGGTCATGGCGGGCCGCATCCCAACCCGAGACGGGCGGTTAACGCTGACCGCGATGCTGAATGAGAACGGCAAGGTGGAGGGCGAGTTTTCGGTGCTGCGCCTGGCACCGGAGGACTTTCTGTTAATCGGCTCGGGCACAGCCGACCGCACGCATCACCGATATTGGCAGTCTTATCTGCCCCGGGACGGGGTCGATGTTGCAAGCCAGACCCTCGCGCTGAACGGTATCTCCGTCAGCGGCCCGAATGCGCGGGCGCTTTTGCAGCGCCTGACCTCTGCCGATCTGTCGCCGGAGGCATGGGCATACGCCCGCGGTGCCAGAGTAGACCTTGGCCCTGCCAAAGATGCGATTGTCATCCGGGTTGCCTATACCGGCGAGCAGGGGTTCGAGGTTTGGGTGCCACGGTCGGATCACCTCGCACTGGTGGAAGCACTACTTGCGGCAGCTGCAGATCTCGGCGTGACGTTGGCGGGCATTCGGGCGCTGAACTCCCTTAGGATCGAGAAAGGGTTCGGTGCCTGGGGCCTGGAATATTCGCCCGACTATACCCCGTGGGAAAGCGGCATGGACCGCCTGGTCAGGCTCGACAAAGGGAATTTTGTCGGTCGTGACGCGGCCCTGGCAAGCCATAATGCCGCCAAAAGATACGTCATGGGGTGTTTTACGGTCGACACGCCAGGGCCTGATCCCTGGGGCGGTGAACCCATCGAACGGGAAGGCGAGGTGGTGGGATACATCAGTTCCACAGCCTACGGCCACCGCGTGAACCAGGTTTGCGCCATTGGGTACCTTTATGGGCCACGTGCCCATCAAACCGACGGGCTGACGGTCGATGTGCTTGGCACGCCCAGACCCGTCACCGCGCTGAACCATGCACCGTTTGATCCCCAAGGCCAGCGTATGCGGTCCTAAAGCAAAGCAGAAACCCAACAGACAGGAGACATATCATGACGATCTACTCAAAAACCCTAGGCGTGCTGACCGCCGCTGCGATTGGTCTGGGCGCGCAGATCGCCGTTGCCCAAGAGGTGCTGCGCGTTGGCGTATCCTCAGGCTATCCGCCGTTCGATGTGCTGGAACCCGATGGGACATTGTCCGGCTTTGACATCGACATCGCGAACCTGCTGTGCGCCGAGATGAACATGACCTGCGAGTTCGTGGACATCGATTGGGACGGGATCATTCCAGGCCTGCAAGCGCGTAAGTTTGACGCGATTATCTCGTCCATGGGGATCACCGAAGACCGGATGAAGCAGGTCGATTTCACCGAGCGCTATTACTATTCGGCCTCTGCGCTGATTGCCCCCACCGACACTGACATCGGCACAGCCGATGCCGCAGGCACGGCCGGCAAATCCATCGGGGTGCAGCGCGCCACGTCCCATGAATGCTATGTGCAAAAGCTGTTCCCAGACGCCGAGATGCGCCAATATCAGACCTCGGAAGAAGCCTATCTCGACCTGCAATCGGGCCGCATTGATGC
>JBCBNR010000155.1:0-7156 GCA_039821665.1 Pseudomonadota bacterium | reverse complement strand
TGATGCGGTGGTGTATCTGTCGCTCGCCCTTGTGGTTGGGGTCTGGCTTTGGCTGGGACGCACCCGTCCGGGCATGGTGCTGCGCGCAGTGGGTGAGAACCATGACGCGGCCCATGCCTTGGGCTACCGGGTGGTGGCGATCCGGCTTGGTGCCATTGCCTTTGGCGGGGCGCTTGCGGGGTTGGGCGGGGCCTATCTCAGCCTGGTGCGCGTGCCCCAATGGAACGAAGGGATGACCGCAGGGGCCGGCTGGATCGCGCTGGCCATCGTCGTCTTTGGCGGCTGGAACCCCTGGCGGGTGCTGCTGGGCGCGCTGCTGTTCGGGGGGGTGACGATCTTGCAATTGAACCTGCAGGCCGCGAACCTCACTCCGCTTTGGTTGCTTGCCTTTGGTTTGTTGCTTTTTGCAATCTGGCGCACCTTGCGCGGCTCTGCCCATCCGTTGAGCATTCTGGCCCTTTGGCTGGGCACCTTGGGGGTGGGCACCTGGGCGGTGGTTGCACCGATCACCGTGCAAGCGCAGTATCTGTCCATGACGCCCTATTTGGTGACCATCGTGGTGCTGACCGTGCTCAGCGCGGATCGTCTGCGCACAAGTGCTGCACCCGCAGACCTGGGCAAACCCTTTCACAGCGCAGGCTGAAGACCTGCGCCTTTCGTCAACAGGAGAGAGAAGACAGATGAAGATGCTCAAAACCCTGGCCGCCGCCGCACTGGTGGCCTTTGCCGGGCCGGTCCTGGCCGATGGACACGCTCCCGTAAAGGTCGGCTTTATCTATGTGGGCCCCGTGGGCGATTTCGGCTGGTCGTACGAGCATGACCAAGGCCGCCTTGCCATCGAAGAGGCGTTTGGCGACAAGGTCGAGACCACCTATCTGGAAAGCGTGGCCGAGGGCCCGGATGCCGAGCGGGCGATCCGTCAATTGGCGCAATCGGGCCATGACCTGATCTTCACCACGTCATTTGGGTACATGAACCCCACGCTTAAGGTGGCCGAGCAGTTCCCGGATGTGAAGTTCGAGCATGCGACCGGCTTTAAGCGCGCCGACAACGTCTCGACCTATTCCGGGCGCTTCTACGAAGGGCGGACCGTGATCGGCCACATCGCCGGTGAGATGACACAAAGCAATGTGATTGGTTACATCGCGTCCTTTCCCATCCCCGAAGTGGTGCGCGGGATCAACGCGGCCTATCTCGCGGCCTCGGCTGTGAACCCAGAGGTGGAGTTCAAGATCGTTTGGGTGAACACTTGGTTTGACCCCGCGAAAGAGGCAGACGCGGCCAATGTGCTGATCGAACAGGGTGCGGATGTGATCATGCAGCACACCGACAGCCCGGCGGCCATGACCATCGCCGAGGAAAAGGGCATTTTTGCGTTTGGCCAGGCGTCGGATATGCGCGAATTCGGGCCGACCGCGCGGCTCAGCTCGATCATCGATGATTGGGGCCCCTACTATATCAGCCGCGTACAAGCGGTGATGGATGGCACCTGGGAAAGCAAGGACACCTGGGACGGTATTGCCCCCGGCTTGACCGAGATCGGCGGCTTTTCGGACAGGATCCCGTTCGAGGTGCGCAAGGCGGCCATGGACAAGGCCATCGCGATTGCAGCAGGCCGGTTGCACCCGTTCACCGGGCCGGTGAACAAGCAAGACGGCACACCCTGGCTGGCCGAGGGGGAGACGGCGGATGACGGGACGCTTTTGGGCATGAATTTCTATGTCGAAGGTATCACCGGCGAGCTGCCCTAAGCCCGCCCGTGGCCAAGGAGCGCACAAAAGCGCCCCAGGACAGCGCAGCTGTCCTGTCTCAGGCCCCATGGGCCTGAAGGGGTCTGCCTTAGGCAGACCCGGGCGCGCGGCCTGCCCCCTTTGGCCGGCCTGCGTGAGGGTGGGCCTATGAGCGTTCGCATCCATCTCTGCCAAACGCCCCCGGATCAAAGCACGCACGCCCAGATCGAAGGGCTTTTGGATCAGTACTACAGCCTGATCGTCCAGCGCATGGGCGATCTTGGGGTCAAGATCGACCCCGCCGCCCCGCGCAGCGCACGCGCGGAGTTTTGGGCCAACATCGCCGACTACCTACCGCCCACAGGGTGCCTTGCCCTGGCCGAGGGGGCCGCAGGTCGTATCCTGGGCTGCGGGATGCTTAAAACGCTTTCCCCCGGCACGGGCGAGTTGAAGCGGCTTTTCGTCAGCCAAGCCGCCCGCGGCACCGGTGCGGGGCGGCAGTTGGTCAAGGCGCGCGAGGCCGAGGCAAGGCGCATAGGTCTGACGCGTCTGGTTGCGGACACCTTGATCTCTAACATCGAGATGCAACAGCTTTACCCTAAACTGGGCTTCACGCAGATCGCAGGGCCGATTGAGACCACGACCTATCTCGACCAGCCGATGCTGCGGCCCCATTTGCTCTATTTCGTCAAAGACCTTAACGCGCCGAGCCCCTAGACGCCCCGCGCACAGGACAGCGCCCATGCTCAAGCCCAAACGCTTTCACCAAACCCGACTGGCCGTGCGCGCGCTGATCCTGCGCGAGAACCGGCTGTTGCTGGTCAACGCCTACGCGCGCGGCCAGTCCGACCTGTGGTGCGCGCCCGGCGGCGGGGCCGAGCCGGGCCAATCCTTGGCGGACAACCTGGTGCGTGAAGTTTTTGAGGAAACCGGGCTGACCATCACCCCGGGCCCCGTTGTGGCCGTCTCGGAATTCACGGATCCCGACACCAACTTTCATCAGGTGGAGCTGTTTTTCGCAACACAACAGGTGGAGGGGGCGCTGAGCGACAGCTGGCAGGACCCCGAGCAGGTGGTCACCACCCGCCGCTGGGTCGCGCAAAGCGAGATGGACAGCTTTCGCCTACGCCCTCATTTCCTGACCACCCTGCCTTGGGCGCCCCCCCAAGGGTTGACCCCTGGCCCCTTGTTGCTCAAGGCCCCTTAAGGACAGGGCATCTCGTCCCGCACCCTGAAAAAGAGCGGTTGAGAGGTGAACAACGCCTCCAAATAAGCCAGTCGCTGGGGCACAAGGGCGCGCAGCTTGGCCTCGATGTCGCGGCCCAGGCGACCGGGCGTCCGGTGCATCGCCCAGGCAAACAGCGCTGTTTCGGCCAGATCCTCGCGCAGCGGTAAGCGCGCGGCATAGGCCGTGACAAAGGCCCCATCTTCGGCCTGGGCCCGACGCCAGGCCCGCGCGGATGCGTGGGGCACATCCCATGCGGCGTGCACGGATTCGTGGAACACGGTTTCTTGCAGATCCCTGGTGCTGATCCGGTCCGCGATGTTGCCGTCGTAAAGCACGAAAAACCGGCCCTCGTCCTCGGCAAAGGCGGTCTCGTTGCCAGCATGGATCACCACATGGGACAGCTGCCTGCGCATCAGCGTGGGCAAATGACCCAGCGCTTGGGCAACAGGCTCCACCACATCCGCGCCGCGCAGGTCTGGGTGCAACCAAAGCTCCACCGCCGTGCCGTCGCGGAATTGCGCTGTGAAGACGCGCACATCGTTGGAAAAGAGCGTGTCCACCCGCTTGTCGGGCATCTCGCGCCGGCCCAGATCGGTTTGCGAGACACAGGCAAAGGCGGACGGATCGCCGGGGCGGATGAAATCCAAATCGTTGCTGACGACCGAATTGGGAAAAAGCGGCGCGCCAGCGGCTGTGCTTGCCCAAGTGACCAGGGCCAATGCGCAAAGCTTAAGGCGCATCGATCGTCCCTTTCGCCCGGCTGCGCAACAGCAAGCTGAGGCCCACGATCGTCATCAGCGCGGAGACGAAAAACGGCGCGCCGGGGAAATAGACCGGCGCGCTCGGCCCTGTGAAGCCCGCAAAAAGCTGTGTCATCAATGGCAGCGCGATCAAAGTGCCCACCGCCCCGACCGAGGCAAGAATACCCTGCAGCGCCCCCTGCTCGTCATCTCCGACCCGGTTGGAGGCCATGCCGCTGAGCGCAGGCTCGGTCACCGCCGAGAGGGCCAGAAGCGGCATCAGCGCAAAGATCGCCCAGCCCGCGCTTAGGCCCGACAGGGTCAACAGCCCCACCAATGAACAGCTCATCCCGAACAAAGCCGTGCGGTACTCCCGCAGACGCGACAAGATCACCCGGATCAACCCGCCTTGAACCACCGCCACGCAGACACCGTAGGCCGCAAGGCTTAGCCCAACCATGCCAACGGACCAGCCGAACCGCTCTTGCGTGTAATAGGCCCACACCGCCGGATAGACATTGGTGGCCGTGACCTCCACCAGATAGATCACAACCAGGCCCCGGATCAGCGGCAAATGACGCACCCGCAAAAGCGCGCGAAATGGGTTGGAGCCGCGCCAGGAAAACGGGCGCCGGGTTTCGGGCGGCAGGCTTTCTTTGAGCACGAACAGACCCAGCGCCATATTGGCAAAAGACAGCAGCGCTGCGGCGACGAACGGTGCGCGCGTCCCGAACTCCCCCAACATCCCGCCGATGGCGGGGCCAAAGATAAAGCCGATGCCGAAACTTGCCCCCACCAGGCCAAAATTGGCGGCCCGATCCTCGGGTTTCGAGATGTCGGCCAAATAGGCGCTGGCGGTCGAATAGGTGGCCCCGGCTATGCCCGCAACGATGCGGGTGACAAACAGCAGCCACAGGGTACTGGCAGAGGCCATGACCAGATAATCGATGCCCATCGCCAGAAGCGAGCCCAACAGCACCGGCCTGCGCCCATAGGCATCCGACAGATTGCCCAGCAATGGGCCCATTAGGAACTGCATCACCGCATAGCTCAGCGCCAGAAACCCGCCCCAGCGGGCGGCTTGGCTGACGGTCACATCCCCAAGCTCGGCCAACAGCGCGGGCATCACCGGCAGGATCAGGCCGATGCCCATACTGTCGAGCACGACGGTAAAGATGATCACCACAAAAGGAAGGCGCGCTTGCATTGGGGGCGTTGGGTTAACTTTGGTTCTGCAATGGCTTTGTCCATATCTGTTGACAGCACATCTGTCACTAATTCCTTTACGGCTTGACGCCCGTTGGCGGGATTTGTCGCACCCAAGGCGGTGCGGCGTGGAACGGGCACACCGCGTTTACGTCAGATGCCAAAGTTTGAGGTTTCGCGACACAAACGGTCGCTCACAGGCTGGAAGTGCTGCCTTGAACCCGCCAATCGCAATAAAAACTGGGACAGGAGCCTGCCATGAAAGCCGCCGTTTGCCGGGCGTTTCACGCGGATCTAGAATTGGAAGAGCTGACCCTCGCCGCCCCTGGCCCGGGCGAGATCGAGGTGCAGGTCGAGGCTTGCGCGATTTGTCATTCCGATCTGTCCTATGTGGATGGGTATTGGGGCGGCGCGCTGCCGCTTGTGTTGGGGCACGAGGCGGTGGGCCGGGTTGCCAGCTTGGGCCCTGGTGTCAGCGGCTTTGCCTTGGGCGAACGTGTCTTGGTCACGCTGATCTGGGCCTGCGGGACATGCCCTGCTTGCGCGCAAGCAGCCCCCACCTCTTGCCACCACACTTGGGATCCGATGGACAGCCCGCTGCGTTCGGCCGCGGGCGAGGTTGTCAGCCATGGCATGCACACCGGGGCCTTTGCCGAGCGCACGGTGGTGGATGCCAGCCAATGCGTGGCGGTGCCGGGCGATATGGACCCCGCCGCGCTGTCGCTTTTGTCATGCGGGGTGATCACCGGCTGGGGGGCGGTGGCCAATACTGCCAAGTTGCAAGCGGGCCAAAGCTGCGCGGTGATCGGCGCCGGTGGCGTGGGGCTTAACGCGATCCAGGCCGCAGCGGCCCGGGGGGCCAAACACATCATCGCTGTGGATGTCTCGGACGACAAATGCGCCGCGGCCAAGGCGTTTGGTGCCACCCATGCCTTGCGTGCAGGGCCAGACCTGGCCGACCAGGTGCGAGCACTGACAGGGCACGGGCTCGATTTCGCCTTTGTGACCGTGGGCGCGCCCCCTGCCTTTCGACAGGCCCCGGCCCTGCTTGCCCCAGGCGGGGCGGTGGTTCTGGTGGGCATGCCCGCCAGCGAGACCGAAATAGGCTATGACCCGCTGACGCTTGCCAGCCTGAACCAAAGCATCCTGGGCTCGCGCATGGGCCAGACCGTGCTCAGCCGAGACATCCCACCCTTGATCGAGGCCTACCGCGCGGGGCGCTTGAAGCTCGACGCGCTGGTCACGGGCCGCTACCCTTTGGACCGGATCAACGAAGCGATGGCCGAGGTGCGCGCCGGGCGCGCGCTGCGCAATGTCATCGTCTTCTAAGCCCTTTGTGCAAGGACGCCTGGACCATGAAACTCGCCAGTTTTGAAAGCTTCGTGGTCGGCACCCCGCCGCCGGGTCATGGGGGACGCTATTTTATCTTCGTCAAACTGGTGACCGCCTGCGGGATCGTAGGTTACGGCGAGGTCTATGCGGGCAGTCTTGCCCCGGATGTGATGGTGGCCGTGCTGGGCGACGTCTTTGCCCGCCACATGGAGGGGTATGATCCCCATGATGTCGAGGCGATGTTTCGCAGCGCTTATTCCGCAGGCTTCAGCCAGCGCCCCGATCCAACGGTGATCGGCGCGTTTTCGGGGCTAGAGATCGCCTGTTGGGACATTTTGGGCCAAGCCCATGATCTGCCCATCTACAAGCTGTTGGGCGGCAAGATCACAACGCGCATCCGGACCTACTCCTACCTCTACCCCGGCGAAGGGCAGAACGAGGCGGCATTCTATGGCTCGCCCCAGATGTCGGCCGAGCAGGCCGCGCGCATGGTCGACGAAGGGTTTACCGCCCTGAAATTCGACCCCGCGGGCCCCTATACAATCATGGGCGGGCACATGCCGCTGATGGAAGATTTGTCGCGCGCCACCGCTTTTTGTGCGGCCCTGCGCGAGGCGGTGGGCGACCGTGCGGATCTGCTCTTTGGGACCCATGGGCAGTTTACACCCGCAGGGGCCCAGCGCATGGCCCATGCCATCGCGCCCTATCAGCCCCTTTGGTTTGAAGAGCCGGTGCCGCCAGACGCGCCTGCCGCGATGGCCCAGGTGGCCGCCAGCAGCCCCGTGCCCCTGGCCGCGGGCGAGCGGCTGTGCACCCGGTGGGAGTTTCAGCCGCTTCTCAGCGCAGGCGCTGTGCAGATCGTTCAACCCGCGCTTGGCCGCGTGGGCGGGCTGTGGGAGGCGCGCAAACTGGCCGTCCTG
>JBCBNR010000154.1:0-7184 GCA_039821665.1 Pseudomonadota bacterium | reverse complement strand
CTCACCGGTATGAGAGGTCAGCTCGAACGGGCCACCGATGGCACCCGCCCCCCCCGCCACGGCTGTGGTGCGGCAACCTGCATATTTGTCATCCCGCGGGGCCAAGGCGAAATAGGCCGTGGCGGCCAGACCAACGGCGATGACCATCCCACCGCCCAGTGCGAAAAGCTTCCCTGTCATCCTCATCCCCTCGATGTGTGCGCCTCAGTATAGGTGCCCAGTCCCCGGCGTGCTGACAAGCATCTGCGCCGCGATGTCACGGGGTTGTGCATGTCTTTGCGCCTCTGCCGAAGCCTGCTAGCAAGGGGTATGGACACGAACCCCTCCAGCTTTGACGCGCACCCGTCCCAATGGGTGCGACTGCGGACCCTGATCAACCTGCGTTGGCTGGCGGTCACCGGTCAGATTGTGGCCGTTGTGGTGGCAGAGCTGTTTTTGAACCTGCAACTGCGCTTGGATCTGTGCATCACCGTGATTGGCCTTGCCGTCGCGCTGAACATCGCCTCGCTGGTCATTCATCCGGTTACCAAACGGTTGAACCCGCGCGATGCGTTGCTCGCACTGTTTTTCGATCTCTCGCAATTGACGTTTCTGCTGTATTTGACGGGCGGTTTGAACAACCCGTTCGCGGTGCTGATCCTTGCGCCCACAGTGATCAGCGCAACAGTGTTAAGCCTTGGCGCGACCATGTTCATGGGGCTGGTCACCTTGGGCGTGGTCACGTTGTTGATCTTTGTGAACATCCCCCTGGTCACCCATGACGGGCGCGAGCTGACCATGCCGCCCCTGTTGATCTATGGGATGTGGACTTCGCTGACCATCTCGGTGGCGTTCTTGTCGGGCTATACCCGCCGGGTGAGCACCGAAAGCCGCTCCATGGCCGAGGCGCTGACCGCGACCCAATTGGCGTTGGAGCGCGAGCGCAAGCTGACCGCCCTGGGTGGCGTGGTGGCCGCCGCCGCACACGAGCTTGGCACCCCGCTGGCCACCATCAAACTGGTCTCGGGCGAGCTGGCGGAGGAACTGCGCGACGACCCCGTTTTGTTGGAAGATGTGGAACTGATCCGCAGCCAGACAGAAAGATGCCGCACCATCCTGGCGGAGATGGGACGCTCGGGCAAAGAGGATTTGCATGTGCGCCACGCACCGATCCTTGCGGTGGTGCAAGAAGCAGCAGAGCCCCACCAGGATCGGGGCATTCGCATCGTCATCCGCGTGGACGGCGCGCTGCCGGATGAGAATGTGACGGACCAGCCGACCATCCCCCGCCATCCCGAGATCGTCCATGGCCTGCGCAACCTGGTGCAAAACGCCGTGGATTTCGCCCGCGAAACCGTATGGATCGATGTGGATTGGACCCCGGACGAAATTCAATTCGTGGTGGGCGATGACGGTCGCGGCTTCCCGGCGGACATGATGGACCGCATTGGCGATCCGTTCATGCGCCGCCGCGATGGCCCCCGCGAAACTGCGCCCAACCGCACGGAATATCAGGGCATGGGTCTGGGCCTTTTCATTGCCAAAACCCTGTTGGAGCGGACGGGCGCGCGCTTGTCCTTTGCCAACGGGTCCGAGCGTAAGGGCCGCATCCGAAAGGGCACCCATGAGGCCCCGGTGGAGCTTGCGCGCGCCACCGGCGCCTTGATCGAGGTGCGATGGGCGCGGCCGGCACTGGAAGTGACCAAGGATGCCACACGGGGGCCTTTGGGTCAGAACAAGTCGGTCCCCACAGCCGCGCGGCTGTCGGCCAACTGGCCCTAAAGCACACGAAGCTGCCCAAGACAGCGGCACCCGGGCCACGGCTGTGACCCCAACCCCGTACGGCATCCCGTTGGTTAACCCTATGTTAACCTTCCCTAAGACAACTAGTTCGGTGCGGAGGGGCTTTTGCGAGCTCAAACGTCTGTCCCCCTAAGGACCGCCAAGTCACTTGGTGGAAATTAATATTAAAATGCTTCTGGTGTGGTTTGATTTCGTTGTTGGACTTGGGGCGGGCTTGGTGCTCGCAGCGGCCCTGTGGCTCGTGATCAAAACACGACTGGCCCATGCCCCAGGGGGCCGCGCCTTCGGTGCCCCGTCGGATCCCAATGTGGTCGCACGGTTGGTGTTTGCGGGGCAGGACCTGGGCCGCTGCGACCTTGACCCGCTTTCGGATTTTGCCAAATCCCTGCGCGAGGTCACCAGCAGCTCCGATGCGTTGCAGATTTTCGGCGCCGCCTATCCCAATTTGGCAAGCGCCCTGTCGCAACTTTTGCGCAACGGCATCCCGTTCACCCAAACCTTGCGCGACCCGTCTGGCCATTTGTTGGAGGCCTCGGGCCGCACCGAAGGCGCGCAGGTCGATCTAACGGTGCGTCGCGCCAATGCCGTGACCCTGGCAACCGAAGATTTGGAGCGGACGCTGAGCGCGTCCCAAGACCGGATGGCCTGGCTCCAGGCGCTGTTGGCCCACAGCCCCACCCAATGCGCGATCGTGGATCGCGATGGCACGATCCTGCTGGCAAACGCGGTGTTGGACCGCGAGGTTTGGACCCATCCCGACGGTCACGCACGCTTGTCCGATCCGCTGTGCGAGGTGCTGACCAACAGCGCCGCCACGGGCATCAGTCGCGTGCAGTTGGACGTGGGCGAGGATCAGGCGGTGCCGTTCGAATTGATCGCCAGCCCCGTACCCTCAGACCTGCCAGCGGGCACCGACCAAACCTTTGGCGTGCCCTCCCACCTCATCGCGCTAAGCGATATCTCACGCGAAACGGATGCCGAGGCAGCAATGGCCGCGCTGACGGACACGTTGACACAAACCTTTGCCCATCTGAGCATCGGGCTGGCCGTCTTCGACGCGGACCGGCATTTGACCTTGTTCAACCCAGCCCTTGCCGACATCACCGGGCTGGATGCAGCGGCACTGGCGCAACGCCCCAAGCTGCGGGACTTCTTCGAAGCATTGCGGCGCACGCGCATGCTGCCCGAACAATCGGATTTCCGCACCTGGCGCGGTAAGATCCTAGCGGTGGAGGACGAGGCCACCGGCGGCGGCTATCAAGAGGATTGGGTGCTGCCCTCGGGCCAAGTGTTCCAGGTCACCGGGCGCACCCATGGGCAAGGGGGCCTTGCGTTCCTGTTCGATGACATCTCCAGCCAAATTCGCAAGGAACGCCGCTATCGCGCCGAACTGGGCCTGACCAAAGCCACGATGGACCACCTGACCGATGGCATTGCGGTTTATTCCGCATCCGGTGGGGTGATCTTCTCCAACTCCGTGTTTTTAGAGATGTGGGCCGGCACCGATCCAAGCGGGGACATCTTTGCCTTCACCAAGGCCGCGGGGGATCTGTGCGCACCCAACCCCGCCTTTGGCGATCTGCGCCATTTTGTGACCGATCCCATGAACCGGGCCAGTTGGCAGGCGGAGTTTGCGCATCGCGATTTGGGCCCCTTGCGCGGACATTTCGCGCCGCTGCCCGATGGCTCCACCCTGGCCGTGTTCACCGCCCTCAACCGCGCGCGTGTGCCCCAGACACCCCCTTTGGCACCGGCAGGCACCTTGCCCCTCAAACGCCAGGCCTGACCCCCTTGCGAGCGGCTGGCAGGTGGGCCAGTGTGCGCGGGATATGTCGGACGAGGGGCCGTGGCAGAGCATATTTTCAACCTAGAAACGCCCGAGGAGACGACGGCGTTTGCCACAGAACTCGGCGCGCGACTGGGCCCAGGCGACACGTTGCTGCTCGACGGTCCGGTGGGTGCGGGTAAATCCCATTTCGCCCGTGCGCTGATCGGGTCTCACTTGGCCCGTGCGGGTTTGGCCGAGGATATCCCTTCGCCCACCTTCACCCTGGTTCAGACCTATCACGTGGGGCCATTGGAGCTGTGGCATGCGGATCTCTATCGCCTCAGCACCCCGCAAGAGGTGGCAGAGCTTGGGCTGATCGACGCATTTGCCTCAGCCCTTTGCCTCGTGGAATGGCCAGACCGCCTTGGCCCCGCACTGTTGCCCAAGCGCCACCTGTGGCTGAGCCTGGACCACGGCCCAACCGAGACCGCGCGCATTTTGGTCGCCAAACCCAGCCCAGCCTGGCCCCATCCCATGCCCCAAGCATTGGCGGGACATGGCCGATGAGCGGCGGGCGCGAGGCTCTGTTCCATCCGTTTCTGGGCGCTACGCTTTGGGCCAAGGCACGTCTTTCGCCCCTGGCAGGGGATGCCTCGAACCGGCGCTACCTGCGGGCGCAAGACGCTGTTATGGGGTCTGCCGTTTTGATGGACGCACCGCCCGAGACGGGCGAGGACATTCGCCCCTTTTGCAAGGTCACAGACCTGCTGCGCTCCCGCGGGCTGAGCGCCCCGCGCATCGAGGCCCGAGATGCAGCCCAGGGCCTGCTGCTGCTGGAAGATCTGGGCGACGCGCTTTTTGCCAAAGTGGCCGCAAACAGCCCCGGGACGGAGCGCCAGATGTATGAGGCGGCGACCGACCTGATCGCCCATCTTGCAAACGATCCGGGCCCTTGGCCCGAGATCAGCCCTTACGATGTGCCGACCTATTTGGCCGAGGCGCGGCTGTTGACCGACTGGTACCTGCCCGGCCACGGCTGTCCGGTCACCCCCAAGGTCCAAGCCGAATACGACACTCTGATCCAAGACCTGTGCGCCGGCACGGGGGCACAAGGCGCGACCCTGACCTTGCGCGACTACCACGCCGAGAACTTGATCTGGCTGCCAAAGCGCGCGGGCCTCGCTCGGGTAGGGTTGTTGGACTATCAGGATGCCCTGGTGGGCCCACCGGCCTATGATCTTGTATCGCTTTTAGAGGATGCGCGCAGGGACGTCTCCGACAGCCTGGCGCAAGACATGATTGCGCGCTTTGTGCAGGCCACAGGGGCTGGCACGGATGCCTTTGCTCGGGATTATGCGATCCTGGGCGCACAGCGGAACCTCAAGATACTAGGCATTTTCGCGCGACTGTGGCTGCGCGACGGAAAGCCCGGCTATTTGGGCCTGTTGGACCGGGTTTGGGGGCACTTGCAACGGGACCTTGCCCACCCGGCCCTTGCCCCCCTCAGCGCATGGATTGCGCGTCATGTGCCCGCGCCCCAACCCGACCGTCTGCGGGCTGCGCGGACATGACGGCACAGGGTTTCCCCCGCGCGGCCATGGTGTTCGCCGCAGGCTTTGGCACGCGCATGGCACCTTTGAGCACCCACACACCCAAACCCTTGATCGAAGTGGCAGGGCAGCCTTTGCTGGCCCATGCCTTAGACGCCCTGGACCCCGCCAAACTTGAGCGCATCGTGATCAACACCCATTACTTGGCCGATCAAATCGCGGCTTGGGTACAGGCCCAGGGGCGCGGGGATTTGCGGCTTAGCCACGAGCCCCAGCTTTTGGACACGGGCGGGGGGCTTTGGGCGGCCCGCCAGATGTTGGGGCCCGGGCCCGCTGTAACCATGAACGCCGATGCGGTTTGGCGCGGTCCGGCGGCAGCGTCGCCCTTGATCGACGCCTGGCGACCCGGTCAAATGGATGTCCTTTTGCTGTTGGTGCCAAAGGCCCGCGCTGTGGGGCATTTGGGACCGGGCGATTTCGACCTTGGGCCCGAAGGACAGCTGCTTCGGCGCGGTGCGGCGCCCTCGGCCGCCTATATCTACACTGGTGTCAGCATTACCGATCAGGACCTCCTGGATATCCAAAAAGACGGGCAAGAGGACGGGCAAGAAGACGGGGCCGTCTTTTCGCTCAACCGCCCCTGGGACCGGGCCATCGCGAAAGCGCGCGCTTTTGGCGTGGTCTATCCCGGTCATTGGGCCGATGTCGGTCAACCGCAAAGCATTCCCCTGGCCGAGGCGATGGTAACCGGATGAGCCTGCCGCCGCTATTTGCCCCGCAAAGCACCCCGCGTGTCTTTGCCACCCCGCCTGGGGTGGACGCGGCCCACGCCCTGGCAACAGGCTTTCGCGTGCGCCTGGGCGAAGGTCCCCCCGAAAGATGGGCGCGGTGTACCGTCTATCTCAATGCCCAGCGCAGCGCCAAGGCCTTTGCCCGGGCGTTGCGCACAGGGCCGGCCCATCTGTTGCCCCGGCTGTTGACGATCGACGGGCTTGCAGCACAACAGGGCCTTTTCGCCGCGCAAACGCCGCTCGCGCGCACGCTCGATCTGACCGCGCTGGTCGCCAAACTCCTGGAGGCGGACCCGAGCCTGGGTGTTGCGCAAAACGCGTTCGATCTGGCCGAAAGCCTGAGCGCCCTCTTGGACGAAATGGCGGTCGAAGGGGTGACCGTCGCACAGTTGCGCACCCTGCCACCCGACGCGCTGCAGCAGCATTGGCAAAAGAGCCTTGCCTTTCTGGACTTGGTGACCGGGCAGGAGGCCAGGTTGGGCCTGGGCGAGGCAAGCTCGGTGCTGCAAGCCCGTGCGGTGGCCCAGCAGATCGAGGCTTGGGCCGCGAGCCCGCCCGATCAGCCGGTCCTGGCCGCAGGCTCCACCGCCTCGCGCCGCCCCACCGCGGACCTTTTGGCCGCCATTGCACATCTGCCCCAAGGGGCGGTGATCCTGCCCGGTTTGGATCGCACACTGCCCCTGGATGCGGTGGACCAATTGGTGGAGGCGCAAAGCCCCACGCTGGACCATCCCCAGGCGATGATGGTGCGCTTTCTCGACCGATTGGGCCTGCGCCCCAGCGAGGTGCCCCTGTGGGGAGAGACGGCCTTGGAAGGCGCGCCGCGTCAGGCCTTGATCTCGCTTGCCCTGCGCCCGGCCCCGGTGACCGATGGCTGGCTGCGTGACGGCCCGGCGCTGCGCGACACTTTAGGCCCGGCCACAGCCAAGATCAGCCTGGTGGAGGCCCCCACACAGCAGGCCGAGGCTGACACGCTGGCCTGGGCCATTCGAAGCGCGTTGCACCGGGGGAAGACCGTGGCCCTGGTCAGCGCGGATCGCGGCCTCACCCGCCGGGTGCAGGCCGCCCTGTTGCGTTGGCAGATCGAGGCCGATGACAGTGCTGGAAGGCCGCTTCAACAAACCCCACCGGGGGTGTTTTTGCGCTTGGTGCTTTCGGCTTTGGACGGCGCGCCTGCCCCTGCGATCCTTGCGGCCCTGCTCAAACATCCCATCACAGCCACCGGAGCTCTGGCTGAAAGCGGCACCGCAGAAGACGCTGACAGCACGCGCAGCACCCATCTCAAAAGGGTGG
>JBCBNR010000153.1:0-7204 GCA_039821665.1 Pseudomonadota bacterium | reverse complement strand
CGATTAGTTCCGCTGGGATCTGTTGTAAGGCATCGGCACTACTGATACCCGTTAGGCCAGAAGGTTTGCCATTGATGAGCAAACGAACACTGGAACTACCGCGCAGCTGCACATTGCCGTCCAGATCCTTCACCGTGATTTGCTTGGGCAGGTCCAACATGTCCCAGAAATCCCGCGCCCAGGGTCCAGCACCGATCACAACTTGATCGCAGCGGATCGCCCCTTTGTCCGTTTCCACAGCTTGGATCGCGCCCGAGCCGTTTTCGGTTTGGAAGCCCTTGACCTCCACCCCGGTCAGGATGCGCACGCCCAGACCCTCGATCAATGAGGCCATGGCATACATGGCCTTGGTTTGGTTCGCGTAGCCGCCCTTTTTTTCGTGCAGCACAGAAGTGATGCCCTGGGCCTGCCAATCGTCGAAATAGCCGCGCATGTAGGAGGTCGATGCGTTGGCACCTTCGACAAACACAGACTCGTAGCCGATCGACTGCTGCTCGGCGAAGACTTGGCCCACATCGTCGCGCATGGCCTCGCACGAGATTTGCATATAGCCCACCGGATGATAGCTGAGCATCTCTGGCTCGCTTTCCCAGATGCCGACCGAATGGGCCATCAACTCGCGCATTGCGGGCTGGAAATAGTTGTTGCGCACCACACCGCACGCAATGCCCGAGGCGCCGGCGGCGATGCCGGACTTCTCGACGATCAGGATTTGGCCCTCGACCTCTTCTCCTTTGGCGCGCAACCGCTGTGCCAAACGCCAAGCGGTGGAGACCCCGTGGATGCCTGCGCCGATGATTACGTATTTGGCAGAGTCTGGGAACGCCATGGGAAGCTCCTGGGCCGAGTGGTTTGATTCTGACGTCATACTCGGCCAATCCGCCCCAAAATCAACCTCTTTTGTGCCAATTCGGTTGCATTGGGCTGAAAACCCCGTAATTTGGTCCAATATTGGATTGGATGCCTAGATGTTGCAGCAACGGCTTGATCAAAAAATGGGCGCACCGGAAATCGCGGCGGACCTGCGGCGTGAGATCGTGTCCGGTGCTTTGAAGCGCAACGACCGGCTGCCTGCCGAGCGGCGTTTGGCGGACGCTTACGGCGTGGCACGCGGCACGGTGCGCGAGGCGATCCAGCGCCTAGAGCGGGAACAGTTCGTCGAAATCCGCCCAGGCTCGGGCACCTATGTGGCCCATGTGCCAAATGCAGGTGCCGCAGATGCCGTGCGCGCGGCGAACCCGCTGGAATTGATCGACGCGCGTTTTGCGTTGGAGCCCCATATCTGCCGTCTCGCCATCCTGCATGGGCGGCGAGAGGATTTCGAGCGGTTGGATACCCTGTGCACACAGATGGAACAGTGCGGCGATGACGCCCACGCCTTTTCCGAGGCCGACACCCAGTTTCACCATGCTTTGGCGCAAAGTACGCGCAACGGGCTGCTGATCTGGATCATCAGCCAGATCAACCAAGTGCGCAGCCAGGACGAGTGGACGCGGATGCGCCACCTGACCCTCAACCCCACAATCATTCAGGATTACAACACCCAGCACCGCGCGGTGCTGGCGGCCATCCGCGCGCGTGAGCCGGAGGAGGCCGCCAACGCGATGAAAGCGCATCTAGAGACGACGCGCCTGTCGCTGACCCGGGCCGCGGCCACCTAAGCTAGGCCCGCTCGAACGGGTCTTTTTGGTGGGACAGCCGATAGGCGCGCGGGGTAGTGCCAAAATGGCTGCGAAACACCCGGTAAAAATGCCCGATATTGTCCATCCCCACTTCCGAGGCGATCTGCGCGATCGGGTCTTGGGTGCGCACCAGCCGCTCTGCCGCATAGGACGCTCGGATCTGGTTGACATGGGCGGACGGGGTCACTCCCAGATGGGTGCGGCATGACCTGCAAAGATGCTCGTGACTGCGCCCGGCCACCGCGATGAAGCCGGCGGTACCCTGGCGAAACACCGCAGGTTGGCGCAGCGCTTTGCAGGCCTGGGACAACCAACTGGGCATGCGGTGGCTGTCCAGATCGGCGGGGGCCAAAACCTGGTTGATGAGGGCGAGCAAAAACTCCTCGACCCGGGCCAGGGTCAGGGGGCTGTGCATCAAACGCTCCAACAAACGCAAGGTGATGCCCAGGCCCGTATCCTGCAGGTCGTGGGCGTCCGGCAAAGGCCCGGTGTGGTCAAAAAAGCGGCCCGCAATCTCGGGCCCGTAGCGGGCACGAAAATGTGCCACCGTCTCAGCCCGGAACATGATGTTGAAAATCCGGCAGCCTTGGCGCGCATCCGCGCGAAACGCGTGCGCATCGCTGGGTCGCACAAAGGCAAGGTGCCCCCGCCCCAGCCGTTGTCGCGCGCCGTTTATCCAGTGATCCGTCTGCCCATGTTCGATCAGGAACACCTCGTAATAGTCGTGGTCATGGGCAAGTTCCGCCCAGCGTTTGGACAGCTCTTTATGGGCGACATGGCTGGCGTCGCCCGGGCGCAGGTAGGTTTCGATGCGAAAGGTTTGGGTCTTCATGGGCCAAAGGATGCCAAGAAACTGAGCAGTCAGCTGTGCAAATATCAATCCAGCGTAAGTTTTTGTCAATCTGAGGCAAAGACCGGTATGCCTTCGCAGGGATAGGCTTTGCCTGGGAGGGCCGAGAATCATGATGTTTGCCGAGCAGGATTTGTCCTTTGAGCCCGTGCACAACCCGGCCCCGCGCATTCTGCGCCCCGAGGATATCGCACGCTACAATCGAGACGGCTTTTGCCAGCCTTTCGATGTGTTCGATGCGGGCGAGATTGGCCGGGTGCGCGCCTATACCGATGGGCTGATCGCAGCGATGGGCGAGGCGGGCGCTTATGGCATCAATTGCTATCAAGCGCGTCTTAGGGGGCTTTACGACATCGCGACCGACCCGCGCATTCTGGACCATGTGGAGGACTTGATAGGGCCCAATATCCTATGCTGGGCCACTGCCATTCTGTCGAAAGCCCCCCATGATCCCAAACGCGTGCCGTGGCACCAAGATGCAAGCTTTTGGATGTTGTCACCGGCGCGAACGGTCACCGTCTGGCTGGCCATCGATGATGCGGATCCGGCAAACTCCGCCATGCGCTTTATTCCCGGGACCCACACTTTGGGCCCGTTGGAGACCTCGAGCCGCGATGAAACAGCCGTGTTTCACAAAGGCACCGCGAATGCCGAGAGCTTGGGCACGCCGTTTACCAACACCCTGCGCGCGGGCCAGATCTCGCTCCATGCGGATATGCTTGTGCATGGCTCCCAGGCCAATCGCTCGGACCGCAGGCGCTGCGGGTTGACCTTGCGCTATTGCCCGCCTCACGTGCGCATTGTGGATGCTGAGTGGGAGCGCGGGGTCGAGGCGATCCTCTGCCGGGGCGAAGCCCCCGGTTGGCGCACCCATCCGCGCCCCCAAAACAATGACATCACCGCCACCTCCAGTCCCGTTGTGGTGGCCAATAACTGATGGCCGGCGGGGTAGACATCACATGGTATGGGCACGCGGCTTTTGGCCTGACGCCAGATGCGGGCCCGAGGGTTATCACAGATCCCTACACGCCCGATGGTGTGGGCTATGCGCCGATCACCGACACCGCTGATTTGGTGTTGATCTCGTCCGATGATGACGATGCCCATTGCCGGGCGGATTTGATCAGCGGCACGCCTGCCGTGCTCAACGCGCTGACGGTGGCCCAAAACGGCGGGGCGGCCGAGGCTGCGGGCCTGCGCCTTACAGCCATCGAGGCCGCGGAGTGGGATCATCACCCCGAGCACGCGGTGCCGGGTCAAAACGGCATGTACCGGTTTGAGATGGATGGGATGCAAATCGCCCATATGGGCGATGTGGGCAATCCGCTGACCGACGATCAGATCGCGTTCTACGAAGGCGTGGATGTCTTGTTCGCGTTGGCGGGCGGCTATCTCACAATCGAACTGCCTGACCTGATGGAGATGATCCACCGCACCCGGCCCAAGCTGGTGATTCCGATGCATTTTCGCACGCTCACCTATGTACCCCGCAACACGATGTGGATCGACGCATTTCTAAGCCATTTTGACGATGCACAGATCGACTTTGCCTGCGCCCATTCGGTGCGGCTGACCCGCAATGACATTCCCGATCGCACCCGTGTTCTTGTTCTCGATTACCAGCGATAGGGCTCTACCCTTCGACCTAGCCTTGGGTCGAACAACATTTGGCCGGGGCAAACCACGGCTTCACTTGGGAGGATTGTACAGATGTGTAAAAGCAACCTGATTTTGGCGGCGTCCGTTTTGGCGCTGGTGGCGGGCGGTCTTCAGGCCCAGGATGTGGCCCGCGAGGATACGGTGATCTTCGATCTGGACCGCACCATCAAAGACCCCGGCAACTTTAACTGGCTGACCCCTGGCACCAAACGGATGCATGGCGCGCATCAAACCATGTGGGAGCCGCTCTTTATTCTCAACTATTCCACCGGCGAACTTGACCCGTGGCTCGCCACCGGGTTCGAGGCAAACGACACATCGACCGAGTTCACCATCACATTACGCGATGGCGTGGAATGGTCTGACGGCGAGGCGTTCAATGCCGATGACGTGGTGTTCACGGTCAATATGGCCCTGAGCAATGAAGAGATTTCATCGCGCGAGGCGTCCACCGTGCGCGCCCAGGTGGCCAGCATCGAGAAGATGGACGATCTGACGGTCAAGTTCACCCTGACCAAGGCCAACCCGCGCTTTATCGTGGAAAACTTTGGCGTGCGGATCTTCGGGTCGTTCCTGATCATGCCTCAGCACATTTGGGACGGGCAGGATCCGGCGACCTTTGCCTTCAATCCGCCCATCGGCACCGGGCCTTACACCTTCACAAGTGCCACCACCAACCGCGCCATTTGGGACCGCAACGACAACTATTGGGGGGCCAAGACCGGGTTTCAGGATTTGCCCGCGCCCCAGCGTGTGATCTTTTTGGAAAGCGGTGGGGCCGAGAGCCGCGCACAGTTGATGGCAACAAACCAGCTCGACGCCGCGCAAAACGTCTCCGTCGGGACATTCGAAGCGATCAGGGCGCAAAACGCCAACGTGATTGCTTGGTATGACGACTACCCTTATGCCTCTGCTGATCCCTGCGCACGCCAGTTGGAGATCAATACAACCGTCGCACCTTGGACTGACCCCAACCTGCGCAAGGCCGTGGCCACCATCATCGACCGCACGCAGATTGCCAACATCGCCGCTGAAGGGGCCACCGTCCCCTCCAAGACGATGTTCGCGCAATATGGCTCTATGGCGCCGTTCATCGATGCGGTTGTGGATGCCGGCTATGGCTTGCCCGCACGCGGTGATGTGCAGGCCGGTCAGGCGTTGATCGAGGCTGCGGGCTATACCAAGGGCTTGGATGATATCTACGAGAAGGATGGCACGGATCTGAGCGTGAAAATCCACGTCAACTCTGCCTCGACCGAGTACACCAAAACCATCGACGTGATTGTCGAGCAGTTGAACCGCGCAGGCATCGCCGCCAGTTCCGTGCCAGTGGAAAACGGTGTGTTCTGGGGCGAGGTGCTGCCGTTCGGGTCCTATGAGATGAGCTATAGCTGGCTGTCCTGCGGGTCGGTGAACGAGCCCTGGGCCTCCATGGGCCGCTATACGGTCAAGGATGTGGTGCCTGTGGGCGAACGCTCGCCTGGCTTCAACAACACCGCCCGTTGGGATGGTCCGGCCGCGCAGGCGTATTCACAGATTGTGGACAAAATGGCGTCCCTTCCCTTGGGCGATCCGTCCAAGCCGGGACTGGTGGCCGAGGCGTATCAGTATCTCGACGCCGAGATGCCGTTCGTGCCTCTGGTCCAGTCGTTCAAGTTGCTGCCCTTCAACACGACCTATTGGACGGGCTGGCCCACTGCCGAGAACGATTATAACCACCCGTTCTTTTGGTGGAACCACACGCACCAGATCCTCCACAATCTGGAAAAGGCGGACGGCTAGTCTGCTGATCTTTTGGGGGGGCCTTCAGTGCCCTCCCGCTTTTAAGCTCAGACCCGTGGGGGTTCGCCGTGGAACACCAAAGCCGTTTTGAACGTGACGGATATGCGCTGGTCAAAGGGGTCTTCGGGCCTGACGAGATCGGGGCCATGGAGCGGGACTTTGATCGCATCGTCCGCCAGCTTCTAAGCCGGGGTGAGCAGGTGGATGCTACCTGGAATGGCGCCGCAACCGAGGCTTTGGCCCGCGCGGGCGATCAGGTTCTGCACACGCACAACGTTCAAAAGTACTCTCACGTTTGGCTGACGGCGCTTCTTGCGCCGCGCTTTTTAGATGCGGTCGAGGCGCTGATCGGCCCTGACATCATCTTGCACCACACCAAACTGTTTCAAAAACCGGCCCAGCACGGTGCGCCGTTTCCGATGCACCAGGATTGGCCCTATTTCCCGACCCAGAAAGATACCATGATCGCAGGCATCATCCATGTCAGCGAGGCCACTGACCAGATGGGGTGTCTGCGGGTCTGGCCCGGCTCTCACAAGGAGGGTCGCTTGGCGCATGCGCACGGTCGGGACGGGGGCGAGGCGATGCGCGCCTATCCCATCGAAAAGGCCACAGCGATCGAGGCGCAGGCCGGTGACGTGGTGTTCTTTCCCTATCTCACCGTGCACGGCTCGATGCCCAACCGCTCGGAGAAGACCCGCAAAACGGTGCTTTGCCAGCTTTATGCAGGCCATGACCAGATCAGCCCCGGCAACACCCATCCGGACGAGCGGATGGTGCTGCGCGGTTGGAACCATTGCATGGGCCGCGAAGCGGCGGGGCAGGCCGCATGAGCGCTGCACCCTCGTCCGGCGGGCTGGCAAGCCGCATTCCAAGGGCCTATTTGATCAACCGCGTGGTCACCTTGCTGCTGACGATTTTCATCGCAGCCACGCTGATCTGGATCATCCCCCGCCTGTCCCCCGTTGATCCGGCAGAGATTATGCTGGGCCGTATGGCGGCAGGGGCCGGGTCCGTGGCGGACAGCGAGGCGATCCTGGCGCAGCTGCGCTCCAACTTTGGTCTCGATGATCCGCTGATCGTCCAATACCTCAAATACCTTTGGAACATCCTGACGCTGGATTTCGGGCTGTCCACGGCGACCTTCCCCACCTCCGTCTCGACCCTGATCGCCCAAGCACTGCCGTGGACGCTGGGCCTGATGATCCTGTCGCTGATCATCACATTTGTG
>JBCBNR010000152.1:0-7217 GCA_039821665.1 Pseudomonadota bacterium | reverse complement strand
TCCGAGATCTCGTCTATGTCGAAAAACCGCGCACCTGGAATATGCGCGTCATCATACTCTGCCCTGCCGTTGCGCCCCCGGTGGAAAAGTTCATCAGCCGCATGCGCGCCATGGGCATCGGCGACGGGCACCGGGTGGTGGTCTATGACGGTGCCGGGTTGTTTTCCGCAGCGCGGGTGTGGTGGATGTTCCGCCTGTTTGGCAAAACCGATTGTGCCGTGTTGGACGGTGGGTTTCCAAAGTGGCGGTCCGAGGGCCGCCCGGTGGAGGATATGCCACCGGTGCTGCGCGATCGCCACTTCACCGCCCGCCGCCATTCGGGTCTGGTCAAAGACGTCAGCGAAGTGGCTGCGCATTCCAAGCTGGGTGATGTGCAGATTGTCGATGCCCGCTCGCCCGGGCGATTTCGGGGCGAAGAGGTCGAGGCGCGCGCCGGCCTGCGCTCGGGGCATATCCCCAATTCCCTGAACGTCTATTACAAGGACCTCTTACGCCCCAACGGCACGATGAAAGACCTGCACGAACTGCGCCAGGTCTTTGACGCGGCGGGTGTGGATTTGGCCCGCCCGGTGGTGACCACCTGCGGCTCGGGCGTGACCGCCGCGATCCTGTTTTTGGCGCTAGAGCGGTTGGGCCATAGGCAGGTCTCTCTCTATGATGGGTCCTGGGCCGAGTGGGGCATGTACGATGATTTGAGCGTGGCTGTCGGATGACACCGCGTGAGCAATGGGTCCCGATCGAGGTGACCCAAACCTTTTTGCGCATGCAGGCGCGTCCCAAGTTCGACCGTCCCTCGGCCCCGCTGGGCCCGCCGCTGGCCCTGATGCGGGCCGAGGCCCCGCCAACTTGGTGGTTTCTGGCGCTCTACACTGCCGTGGGTGCGGCCCATCACTGGACCGACAAGACCGACTGGGAGAAAGCCGCCCTTGAGGCCTATGTCAGCGCGCCCAGCCGAGCGATTTACACGCTGATGCGCGATGGGTGGCCTGCGGGGTTCTTCGTGCTCGACGGGGTGCATGAGGGTGTCACCAGCCTCGACTATTTCGGCCTTGTGCCGGGCGCGGTGGGCCGGGGTTTGGGCACCTATCTTCTCAAGACCGCCCTCCACACCGCCTGGGACCTGGCGGGCACGGAGCGGTTGGAGGTGGACACCTGTACCATCGATCACCCGGCGGCCCTGCCGCTGTATCAGAAAATGGGTTTTGAAGCTTACGCGCAAAATACCTATACAAGGCACGTTGACCCGGCGGTGGAGGCCCTTCGCCCTGGTCGCATTGCCACTGCCAGCTAGGACACAACATGCTCAAAAACCTGACCCCACAGCCGCCCGATAAAATCATCGAATTGATCGGGATGTTCAAAGCGGACCCACGGGCCGACAAGGTGGATCTGGGCGTCGGTGTCTACAAGGATGCCGATGGCAAGACGCCGGTGATGCGCGCGGTCAAAGCGGCCGAGGCGCGGCTGGTGGAGGCCCAAGACAGCAAATCCTATGTGGGTCTGCTGGGCGATGTGGGCTTTGTGGACAAGATGCGCGCCCTTGTGCTGGGGGATGCGGTTCCCAGCGCGGATGTGGTCGGCGCGCAAACCCCGGGCGGGACCGGGGCCATTCACCAATTGCTGTTGTTGGTGCGCCTGGCCAATCCAAAGGCGCGCGTCTGGTTCTCCGACCCGACCTGGCCGAACCACCCAGCGATTATCAAGCATCTGGGCTTGGAGACCAAACCCCATCGTTACTTCGATGAGGCCACGCGGGGGGTGGATTTCGAAGGGATGATGGCTGACTTGGCGGATGTGCGCGCGGGCGATGCCGTGATCTTGCATGGCTGCTGTCACAACCCCACGGGGGCCAACCTGTCGGCCGAGCAATGGCAGGCGGTGACCGACCTGATCGTGAAGGCAGGGGCCACGCCCTTGGTCGATTTTGCCTATCAGGGCTTTGGGGATGGGTTGGATGCGGATGCCCAAGCGGTCCGCGCCATGGCCGTGCGGGTGCCAGAGCTGTTGATTGCCGCAAGCTGCTCGAAGAACTTCGGGCTCTACCGCGACCGGGTGGGCGTTGCCCTGGTGGTCAGCCGCGATGGGCAGACGCGGGAGGTGGCCAAAGGCGCGCTTGCCTCGCTCAACCGTCTGACCTTTTCCTTCCCGCCCGACCATGGTGCGAAGGTGGTGGAGATCATCCTGAGCGATCCGGAGTTAAAGGCGGATTGGATGGCCGAGTTGGAAGAGATGCGCGTGCGCATGTACCGTTTGCGCAAGGATCTGGCCGATGCCTTGCGACGGGAGACAAATACGGACCAGTTCGATTTCGTGGCCGAGCATCGGGGCATGTTCTCGCGCCTCGGTCTGCCGGCCGAGCAGGTGGTCAAGCTGCGCGAGCAAAGCGGGATCTACATGGTGGGCGACAGCCGGGTGAACATCGCAGGCTTGCCTGCCGAGGGGCTGGACGGGCTGGCCAAGGCCATCGCGGCGGGCTGATCCAAGCGTGGCGGGCTGTCGCCCGCCGCGTCTTTTCTGCGCGTGCGCGCGGGCAAGGGGGCTTTGCCCCCTGTCGCGGCCGGGGCCGCGTCCATACCCCCAGGATATTTGGGCAAAACTGAAGGGGTGGGGCGGTTCATGCCGCTTTGAGCGTGATCTCGAAGGTGGCCCCGCGCGCGGTTGGAAGCAGGGTCAGGTCCCCGCCCAACGCGCGCATGATCTCTCGGCTGATTGGCAGGCCCAAACCGGCGCTGCCTGCCAGGGTCATCTCGTCGAGCCGCGCGAATTTCTCGAACGCACGGGTGTGATCGGCCGGGGCAATGCCTGGGCCGTTGTCGGCCACTTGGACGCGGACCTTGTCATCGGTGCGGGCCGATGTGATGCGGATGACCGGGGTCTCGGAGCGCCCGTATTTCACGGCGTTTGAGATCAGATTGATAAAGACCTGGGCCAGGCGATCGGGATCCGCCTCGACATTGACCTGCATTTGGGGGCGGTTGACGCGCAGATCAACGCCTTCGGAGGTGCGCAACCCTTCGGTGGCGGCCACCGCACTGTTGAGCACCTCCCACAGGGGCACGGGCCCAAGGTCGAGGCTGGCTTGCCCGGATTCCAGGAAGCTGAGGTCAAGGATTTCATCGAGCAGCCGCGTCAGTCGTTGGCTTTCCGTCTCGATGATGGAGACAAAGCGTTGTGCCTGGGGTGCGCTAAGATCCGGGGCACTGCGCAGGATTTCAGCAAAGGACCGGATCGAGGTCATGGGGGTGCGCAGCTCGTGGCTGACCTGGCTGAGGAAGGCATCTTTTTGCTCGGCCAGTTGCGTGAGGCTCGCATTGGCGCGCCGCAGCTCTTGTGCGGTTTGGGTGAGCGCCTTTGATTTGCGCTCCAACTCTTGGGAGTATTCGACGATCTGGGCGGTTTCGTCCGCCATCTGGATCAGATCATCGACGCTGACCTGCGAGCTGCCGGTGATCTGTGCGATCATTGCATGGGCGGCGGCCCCCCCGATGGAGGAGGACATGTCCCGCTCCAACTGGGTGATCAGGGCATCCGTTGGTTCGGGCAGGCCGGTGGGCTTGCCCTGGTCGCGGGCGGCTTGGGCAAACATTGTATGGGCTTGGGCCGCGCCCAGAATGCGCTGGGCCAAAGTAAAGAGATCCTCGGAGGTGGCGGTGCGGCGCAGGCGGACCGCCTGGCCGGCCCCCTGGCGGAACACATCCACAAAGAGATCGGCCTGCAGCCGTTCCAACAGGCGGGGGCGGGTCGCAAGAGACAGGGCTGCAAAGACTGCGCCGTTCAGGGTAAGCGACCAGAACACCGAATGGACCAAGGGGTCCTCGATCCCAAGGCCGAACAGGGCCTGGGGCCGCAAAGCCGTAAGGCCGAAGGCGCCGTCCTCCATCACCCGTTGGGAGATCAGGAACTGCCCTTCGAAGCTGGGGAGAAACAGGGTATAGGCCCAGACCACCAGCCCGGTGCTGATGCCCGCAAGCGCGCCGATGCGGGTCGCCCCGTGCCAGTAAAGCCCGCCGATCAGGCTGGGCAACAGCTGGGCAAGGCCTGCAAACGAGATCAGGCCGATCGATGCAAGGGCCGCTGTGCCGCCGGTCACCCGAAAATAGAGATACCCCAGCCCGAGGATCATCGCGATGGACAGCCGCCTGCTGGTCAAAAGCAGATTGCGCACATCGCCGGAGGTTTGTTGCTTGTCACGATTGAGGCTTAACCAGATGGGCAGGACGATATGGTTGGAAATCATCGTGGACAGGGCAATCGCGGCCACGATCACCATGGAGGTGGCCGCGGAGAACCCGCCGAGAAAGGCGATCAGCGCAATCGTATCCTGCCCTTGAGAGAGCGGCACGGTCAGAACATAAAGATCCGGGTTCGCCTCGGGCGGCAACAACGCCTGGCCGCTTTGGGCAATCGGCAGCACAAAAAGCGAGATCAAAAGCAGGTAGAGCGGGAAGGCCCAGGCGGCCACGCGCAAGTGAGCGGGCTTCACAAGCTCTACCACCAGAACCTGGAACATGCGCGGTAGGCAGATGATTGCCGTGGCCGACAGAAACAGAATGGTCACCCAACGCGGCCCAAAGATGGCCTGGCTTTCGACGGGGCTTGGCGGGGCTTGAGGGGCGTCGGGCAGTGCCAGGAGGACAAAGAGCCCGACGGTCACAAGGGCCAGCAGCTTGATGATCGCCTCAAGTGCGATGGCGATGACCACGCCGTGATGTTGCTCGTTCGTGTCTACGTTTCGGGTGCCAAAAAGGATTGTAAAAAGGGCAAGGCCAATGGCCAGCCACAGGGCCGTGGCGTTGGTGGTGGTGGCTGCAGGCTCGGCGTTGGTCCAGCCGGTGAACACATCGAAGCTGAGGGTGAGCGATTGCAATTGCAGGGCGATATAGGGCGTCGAGCCCAGCACCGCGAGTAGAGTAACCACAGCACCCAAACTGGTGCTTTTGCCGTAGCGCGAGGAGAGAAGATCCGCGATGGACGTGATCCGCTGGGCATGGCCGACCGCCACCAATTTGCGCAACAGCCACCACCAGGCAAAGAACACCAGGCTGGGGCCGAGAGAGATGTGCAGAAAGGTGAGGCCATCCCGGGCCGCCGTGCCCACTGCGCCATAGAATGTCCAAGCGGTGCAATAGACCGACAGGGACAGGGTATAGACCAAGGGAGAGCGCAGCCAAGAAATGCGCCCCGCGCTCGCCCGCTGCTCTGCCCAAAAGGCGACCGCGAACAGCAGGGCCGCATAGGCAAGACACGCCGCAACAAGGGAGTTGGAGGTCAGCATCGGGTTAGCCGTCCCCCTCCCCCTCTTGTTTGGTGGGATGGGCGCGGCCATGCAGCCAGCAGGCGCCAATCAAGGCCGCCCAAAGGCCGAACAGGATCAGGGGGTCCGAGACAGGTTGCGCCAGGATGTCCACCAAGGGCGAGGCGAGCAACAAAACCCCAAGCAAAGGCAAGCAAACAGCGGTATCGACCCATTTGCGATAGCGCTGGCGCACGCGCACCTTGCTGTCTGTGGTGGAGGACGGCTTGGGCGGCTTGCTCATCCTGCCGCGAGCCGTTTGACGGCCTCGACCACATCGCCGTTCGAGAACGGTTTGGTCATGAAGATCGAGACACCAAGGTCCTGGGCGGTGCGCCTGTCCTGGGCTTGGCCTTTGGCGGTCAGCATCAGCACCGGCAGGCTGGCATGGTTGCCTTGGCGCAGGTCGCGCAGGATGTCAAAGCCGTTGCGATTGGGCAGCATGACATCAAGAACAACCACATCGAAAGGCCCATGCTCATCCACCTTGATCACGGCGTTGGCGCCATTCTGTTCCAGCGTGACATCAAAGCCCTCGCGCGTCATCAAAAAGCGCAAAGACTCCGCGATGTTCGGTTCGTCTTCCACAATCAGCACCTTGGGCACTGTCTTATCCTCCCGAGCGCAGGCTTTTTTTCCCTGCGTTTTTCGCAGAATAGGTGTGGAGTTTGGACGATGTCACGCGGATTTTGCACACGGGGCGGTGTGCCCAAGGGCTTAGGCCAGAATGTTGGGGGCAGTGCGCGCTGCACAATCGTGCTGTGGGCAGATCCGGCAACTGGCCCCCACGGGGCGCGCTGTCGCGGGGAAGGCGGCTTTGAACGTGGCCTGGTCTTGCGCGGCGATCAGCATACCGGCCACGTGATCTTGGGGCGCTGTCAAATCGCCAGGGGTCCGGGGGAGGGCGATGGAGATCGTCTGATAGGCCCGATCGCCGGACAGCATAATCGTGTCGAGGCTAATCTGACCGGGCCGCGTGAAGGCGCCAAAGAGCGGCCAAAGAGCGCAGAAATTGCCGTGCCGGGGCAGGGCAAACTCGGGCAGAGGCCTGCGATAGAGCGGGTGGCCCGCTGCGTTGACCAGCACCAAGGCCATAGGGGGTGCGGGCAGGCGGGGGCGGTTGAGCCCCGCCAAACGCCGCATCACCGCATGAACGGACTGCCCGAACTGTCCCGCCAGGGTGACTGGATCCCAAGCGCAGGCCGCCCCGGCCGTATGAAAGGCCAGAAGCGGCATCGCGGTGGCGTCTTGGGCGTATTGATGCAGCCAAGCCCGGGCCAGCCGAGCCGCGTCCGACGTGGGATCAAGCCCACCATCCAACAACAGCTCGGCTATCACAGTGTCTACGCGCGCAGGCGCATCGACGCTTTCTGGCAGGGCATCGGCGAGGGTGTCGAGCGCGTCAAACGCCCAGTCATGGCGCTTCAACAGCGCTTCCAATGCCTCCTCCGGGGTGGCCGGGTCAGACAGAATCTCGCCGCTTTCGCCTAAGTAGTTGGCCAATTGCCTGGACATATCCGACACCCGGTTGCTTTCCTCATAGAGCGTGCGGCGAAAGCGATACTCTTGCTCCGGGCCCAGGTCGTTGACCTGATACAGGATCTCGGCACTCGCGCGAATTGCGGTGATGTTTGACAGCATGCTGTGCAAAGTCTCGGACAAAAACGGGTCGTGGGTCATTCGGTCCGACAGCGCAATCAACGCATCCTCCAGATCGCGGTTGCGGCGCAGGAAGTAATCCATCACCCGCGCCCAGTCCGGAAAGCGGCTGACCAACTGATCGGCCTGGGCCCCGCGGGACATTTCACCGGGGACATCCGCCAGGGCCGCGCTGAGAACATCGATCAAATGGGTGTCGGCCCGGTCGCGGAGATCCTCGTGCGAGGCGTCGAGGGCCTGGGCCAGCTTGGTGGCAAGTGCTGTC
>JBCBNR010000151.1:0-7218 GCA_039821665.1 Pseudomonadota bacterium | reverse complement strand
TGCTGGTGGAGCATGGGTTTCGCTATGACAGCTCGCTGATGGGCGATGACATTCCCTATGCCATGCGCACACCCCAGGGCAGCCTTTATGAGATGCCGGTGCACTGGGGTACCGATGACTGGCCGCCCTTCGCCCATTACGACGAGATTGGCTATATGATGCCCGTGCGCGGCCCCTCCGCGGGCCTTGCCGGGTTTTGGGAGGAGTTTGACGCCCAGTACGAGGCCGGCGGCTTTTTCATGTTGATCGTTCATCCCTTCCTGACCGGACGCTTGGCGCGCTGGCGTTTGGTGGAGCAGTGGTTGGAACGCACGCTTGCCACCCACGACGTGTGGTTCGCACGGCTCGAAGACATTGCCGACCATCTCGACACGCTTACCGGCCAAGGGTTTGACCTGCGCACCGATCCCTTGCCTTACTACACCACGCCACAAACCTGAGGTCTGCCCATGCTGTCCGACACCGATGCCAAATTGTTACGGCTTGCCTATGACGAGGCCAAAGCCGGGTATGACGAAGGGGGATGCCCCATTGGTTCGGTCCTGGCGCGGGGCGGCGCGGTGGTCGCCCAAGGCCGCAACCAACGTGTGCAACAGGGCGATCCGATTGCCCATGGAGAGATGGACGCGCTGCGCAAAGCGGGCCGGCAAAAGACCTATCGCGACACCACGCTTTATACCTCACTCAGCCCGTGCATGATGTGCTCGGGCACGATTGTTCAGTTTGGCATTCCCCGTGTGGTGATCGGCGAGAACAAAACCTTCGGCGGGAACGAGGCCTTTCTGCGTGCCAAAGGCGTAGAGGTGATTGTGGCGGACGACCCGGAATGTATCGCTCTGATGGAGCGGTTCATCGCTGAAAAGCCGGAGTTGTGGAACGAGGATATCGCGGAGGATTAGGATGGCCGATACCCTGGTGGATGGCACGCCGATGGTGCCGCCCGGCGAGATCATAGAAGACACGACCGTGCCCGCCCGCGCGCCATGGAGTGCACGCCTGACAGCAGGCCAATCCTTGCGCCTGATCGATCTTGAGGGACAACAAGCCATCGATTTTTTGTGCTTCGGGACGGCGCCCTTTGAGGGTCAGGTAGAGCGCTATCACATGCCCAACACCATCAAGGTGCCCAAGCAGATTTTGCTGGGCGAAGGCTCGGTCCTCTACTCGCAATTCGCACGGCCCATGATGACCCTCACCCAGGACAGTTGCGGCGGCCATGACACCATTTTCGGCTGTTGCTCGTTCGCGGTGGATCAACTGCGCTATGGCAAGCAAAACGGCGAATGCTGTCAGCGCAATTTCGAGAGAGAGCTGGCCACCCACGGGTTGGGCCCCGAGCATGTGGTTGCCAATGTGAACTTCTTTATGAATGTGCCTGTGTCGGCCACAGGGCATGCGGACATCACCGACAGCAAATCGCAAGCGGGCGACTATGTGGATTTGCGTGCCGAGATGGACGTGATCGCGGTGCTGTCCAATTGCCCGCAAGAACTGAACCCGGCAGCGGGGGGCGGGCCGACGCCCATCCGCGCCATAATCTCGCAAACCCCCTGACGCTGGGAGAGAGAAGATGGACGCAAGTTTTTCTCGCCGCAAACTGCTGGAACCGGCAGAGCTGCGCGCGCTCAACGAAAAATCCGACCTGATGGGCTGGTTGCAATTGGGCAGTCACCTGGGCGCATTGGCCTTGGCCGGGGTTGCCCATGGCGCAGCGATGGGCACGCCATGGGTCTGGGTGACGGGCTTTGCCTTGGGTGTTTTGATCAACTTTCTGTACGCAGGCCAGCACGAGTTGTCCCACGCCACGGTTTTTGCCACACGGCGGTTGAACGAGCTTTGGGGGCGGATCTTTGGGTTTGTGCTGCTGTTTCCCCGTGATTTCGACCAGATCATGCATTTTGCCCATCACCAATGGACCCAGGATTGGACCCGTGATGGCGAGTTGGTGCGCGAGCCCTATACACTGACCACCTATCTTCTGTGGCTCTCAGGGATCACCTATTGGCGCAACCGTGTCGTGGGCCTGGTGCGCCGGGCGCGTGGGATCATCATCGAGCCCTATATCCGCGCCGAGGAAGAGGCCAAGGTGATCCGCGAAAGCCGCATACATCTTGCCCTTTACGCGGTGGTGATCGGCAGCTCGGTTGTGCTGGGCAGTTGGGCCTGGCTGACCTTTTGGGTGCTGCCCATGCTGCTGACCAAACCGGTGCACCAGTTGCAAAACACCATCGAACATCTGGGCCTTAGCCATGAGGACAACATCCTAGACAACACCCGCAGCACGCGCACCACAGCACCGCTGCGCTGGCTGTGCTGGCAGATGCCCTATCACACCGCCCACCATGTGTTTCCGTCGGTGCCGTTTTGGAAACTGCGCGCATTGAACGAGAAGATCGAGGACAGCGCCGGGGAGGTTTGGCGCATGGGCTGGATTGAATTTCAGATCGAGGTGATCCGAAAGCTGCGCGCCAAGGATGAAAGCGAATACCCGATGAACGAGGTTTGGGTGGCCCCGGTCGGGGGGCGCACGGTCCGGATCCCGGCGGAGTGAGCCAAACGCTGGAGGTCTATACCGCGCTTTGGGCGCTTCAGGCGGAGGTCGCGGACGGGCGCGCAAGCTATCAAGACTTGGTCACGCGCACAGCACAAGCAGGCTATGCGGGTCTCGCGCTGGACTTTGGGGCGACACCTGCACAGGACATCGCGCGCATCCATCCGATGATGGCGCGTGCCGGACTAACCCCTGTGTTGGTGGATTTTCCCAAAACCATCGAAAGCTTGCGCCCGACCTTGCAGCTTGCCAGGGACATCGGTGCGCCTTTTGTGATCGTCATCGGCCAGGTGATGCCCCAAAGGGTGGACGACATGGCCGAGGTGATCCGCGCGTGGTGCGAGATGTCCGATGCCGAAGGCGTACAGATCCAGTTCGAGACCCACCGCAACTGCATCACAAATGATCTTCTGACCACATTGTGTCTGTTAGAGGATGTGCCCCAGATGCGGCTCTGCGCCGACCTGTCCCACTATGTCGTGGGGCGAGAGATGTCCCATCCGATCCCGCCTGAGACCTTCGAGCAGATCAGCCGGATCCTAGTCCGCTCGGACAGTTTTCAGGGGCGCGTGGCGGGACGGCAGCAAATTCAACTGCCGCTGCATTTTGCGCAAAGCCAGAAGTGGGTAACCCTGTTCAGAGATTGGTGGCGCGAAGGGTTTGCCCTGTGGCGCGCCAGAAACCCCGACGGTGTGTGCCGGTTTGTCTGCGAGCTTGGCCCACCGGATTATGCCCTGACAGACCAACAGGGGGCTGAATTCTCTGACCGGTGGGAGGAAGCGCTGATCCTAAAATCCTGGGCCGAGACTGCTTGGGCTGAGACCGCACCAACCCCACCCGACCCTAACCGACAGGGGGACCAGTCCGTTCTGCGCGACAGATAGCTTAGTGTTTTAGTAGGTAATGCTTGCCGCCTCGGGCCGCCCTCGCTATCCTCTCGGGTGTGAAGGACTCAACACCCATGCCACAAAAGACGTCACACCAGGCCCCATGGCCCCTCGCACAGGGGCCCGCTGTGTCGGAGCCTCCAAAATCCGCGTTTGCCTTGCTGAACCAGTTGCGTTTTGTCGCGATGCGCTGCCGCGTGAAACCGCGCACGGATTTGTTCAAGGCCTGCGCGGCGCTACACGGCACCCGCGCGATAGAACGCCCCGCCTATGAAGAGGTGTTGATGCGCGGCTTGGGCGAGGCTTTGGGTCAGACGCCAAAGCTGCTGGCCCCTGGCACAGCCGAGACCACGTTTGACGAGGCTTGGCTGCTGCAACTGATCCAAGCGCATGCATCGGGCGATACGGCCAGCGTGCGCTTTCTCCTCCACTCTCGCATCGCGGCCCAACACCGGCAGCAGGTGCTGTTTCTGATCGCCCATGCGGCTGCGCCAAACGCCTAGCTTAGAATTATTCTAAATTACTCTTGCCAAATGTCCCATTCCGCCTAATCTTGGTGGGGCAAGCTAGCGTGCGCAAGCCAGCCTCTCACTCACGACAAGGAACGAGCTATGACCCAGACCGCTGTGGCGCTGTCCACCGATGCCCGTGCTGCCATTGTTGAAGCCCTGAACCAGTCAGTGGCGGAAACCACTGTTGCGACAATGCTTGCGCAAAATTTCCATTGGAACGTCACAGGGATGGCGTTTGGCCCCCTGCATGATTTGTTCCAGAAGATTTATGAGGATCATTTCGTAGCCCAGGATGACCTGGCAGAGCGGATCAAGGCCCTCGATGGCCACGCCGAAGGTATGTTGGCGGGCATGTTGAAGCGCTCGAAAGTGGCCGAGCATGACGGCCATGCCACCGACCAGCAGATGATCAAGGCCATGCAGGTGGCCCAGGAAACCCTGGCCGCGACCCTGGCCGAGGCTGGGGCCTTGGCGTCGGAACATGGCGACACCCTGACCGAAGATCTGTGCATTGCACGGGGCCAGACCCACGAAAAGTTTGCGTGGTTCTTGCGCAGCCATCTGGCCTAGGGCCCACCTCAGGGCGTAAGGGCCGCGCCCATGGCGAGGCCCTTACGCCGCCTTTCGCACCGCAGCGATAGGCTTGGCTTTCTTTTTAAGGCATTTGCGCAAATAGGCCGGCACCCAATGCGCGTACCGGCCCATCTTGGTTTGCTGTGCCATCAACATCTCGACAAACGCGGCGCGGTGGCTGTCTTTCTTCAACGTCTTGAACATCGCCTTTTGAGCCTTGGTCATAGAACAGCCGATGCAATGGCCGTCGCGTTTGAACTTGCACACGTCGATGCAGGGGCTTGGAGTTTTGGACATAACGTTCCTTGGCAAATGGGCCGCATTTGGCCGGGCTGAGGATGTTCGGTTCACTTCGTCAAGATCAGTTTTCCCGCCCGCGTGATGCGCAGATAGTAAACCTGATCGCCCAACAGGATGCAGGCCTGCACCCCGTCTTTGATCAGGTCACGCGCATCGTAGGTGGCGATTTGGGGTAGCGTTCTGTCCTGCGTGTGCCGCGGCAGGTCTGTCATGGCGTTCATCTGCTCCGCTCCACATGGTCGAGCATCCGCTCTAGCGGCTGGTCCAAGCTCCACACTCCGCCCAATGCCAGGTGCAGCATCTCGCGCCAGCACAGTTCGTCCCGTTTGGGGGCGGGTGGTTTGCGGGTCGTCTCGGGGCCCATGGTCGTCCTCCTCTACCGGTGGGTCAGGGCTGCTCGCGGGTGGAGTGGCTAGGCTGTCCTATTGTTGATAGAACTTGTCGGAATAGTCAATCCCGACAAAAATAATAGGATCAAAATTCCGAGCTTTTTTCTCGGGCCCAAATCCGGCAAAGCTGGCAGCCATGAAGGCAAAAGAAACACCGGTGCTGACAGGCACATCTCTGATCGTGGCTGGCATATGCCTGTTGCCGCTTTTGGGCGTGCTGGCGGCGGCAAGCCTTGGGTCCTTCGAGACTTTGGGCCAGCTCGCCCAGACCGTTTTGTGGCGCTACACTTGGACCACGCTTGTCCTTGTGCTGTGTGTGGCCTTTGGGGCCATCCTCATCGGCGCGGGCACCGCCTGGCTGGTTGTGACGACGGAGTTCTGGGGACGCCGCGCGCTGGAGGTGGCGCTGGTCCTGCCGCTGGCCTTCCCGGCCTATGTGTTGGCCTATGCCTATACGGATGTGCTGGACCACCCCGGCATTGTGCAAACCACCCTGCGCGAGGTGACGGGATGGGGCCCGCGCGACTATTGGTTCCCCGAGATCCGATCCCTGGGCGGGGCTGCGGCGATGCTGACCCTGGTGCTTTATCCATACGTGTATCTGTTGGCCCGCTCGGCCTTCCGCATGCAGGCGGCCACGCCATATTTCGCCGCACGCTCGCTTGGCTCTTCGCCCCTGTCGGCGTTCCTGCGCGTCTCGCTGCCCATGGCACGCCCGGCGATTGCCGCCGGTGCGCTTTTGGTGGTGATGGAGACGATTGCCGATTTCGGGACGGTTGCGCATTTCTCCGTGCAGACCTTTGCGACCGGCATCTACACTAGCTGGTTTGGCCTTGCCGATCGGGGGGCCGCGGCCCAATTGGCCGTGGGTCTGTTGACCTTTGCCCTGCTTGTGGCCGCACTTGAGCACCAAAACAGGGGTGCGGCCACCTTCGCCTCCAAAGGGCGGCAAGAGCCGTTTCCGCGCACCCGCCTGAGCGGCGCACCGGCCCTGGGCGCCCTGATCCTGTGCCTGCTGCCGGTGCTGTTGGGTGTGATCATCCCAACCCTGACCTTGTTCACCATGGGCATGCGGTCCGAGCAGGACATCTTCAGCCCCCGCTATCTTAGCTTTGTGCAAAACTCGATCACACTGGCCGCCATTGCCGCGTTCGTAACGGTGGGGGCTGCGGTTTTGCTGGGCACGTTCAACCGCATGGTGGCAAGCCGGGCCTCGCTGACCTCGCTCTATATCGGGCGGCTGGGCTATGCGGTGCCCGGCGGGGTGATCGCGGTGGGGCTGCTTGTGCCGTTCGCCAATTTTGACAATTGGTTGGACGCAAGGATGGAAGCCTGGTTCGACCTGTCCACCGGTTTGCTGATCTCAGGCTCGATTTGGCTGATGATCGCGGCCTATATGGTCCGCTTTCTGGCCGCTGCCATCGGTGCCTATGACAGCGGGCTGTCCGCTGTCACGCCGAGCACGGATGCGGCCGCCCGGGTGTTGGGGCGCAGCGCCTGGGGCACGGTGAAGGATGTGCATCTTCCTATTCTGCGGCCTAGCATCCTGACCGCCCTTTTGATCGTCTTCGTGGATACGGTCAAAGAGCTGCCCGCCACTTTGATCCTGCGCCCCTTCAACTATGACACCCTAGCTGTGCACGCCTATCGCCTGGCCTCGGACGAGCGCTTGGAAGGGGCCGCAGTCCCCAGCTTGATGATCGCGGGTCTGGGACTGATCCCCGTGATCTTGCTGTGCTATCAAATCAGCGATTGGCGACGGGCAGCGCCTTAAAAGAAAAAGGGCGCGCCGATGGCACGCCCTTGTGTCGCACTGGGGAGGGTCAGGTTACTTCCACCCAGCCTCCGCCAACACTTTCTGGGCAGCGCCGATGTTGTCGGCAATGTCCGACAGGGCAATCGCGTCTGGGCGGAAGATGCCCAAAGCCGCCACCGACGGGGCCAGACCCACGCGCGGTTCGCTGAGAAGAACGCGCATCAGGTGTTTTTGGAGCCTGAATCGCTCT
>JBCBNR010000150.1:0-7313 GCA_039821665.1 Pseudomonadota bacterium | reverse complement strand
CCCTATTGGCCGATATGACAGCCAAAATAGGGGAGGATACGATGCGCCACGCCCATGACACGCTGCTGCGCCTTGACGCGAACCACACACCGCTGTCACCGCTCAGCTTTTTGCGGCGCACGGCCACGGTTTTTCCCGACCGGCCCGCGATTGTTTATGGCGCCCTTAGGCGCAGTTGGGCCGAGACCTATGGGCGCTGCCGGCAACTGGCCAGCGCGCTGGCGCGCCTGGGCCTGCACCGGGGCGATGTGGTTGCGGTCATGGCGCACAATACGCCAGAGCTTTACGAGTGCCACTACGGCGTGCCCATGGCGGGCTGTGTTCTGAACGCACTCAACACCCGGCTGGATGCTGCCACCATCGGCTTTATCCTCAACCACGCCGAGGCGAAGCTGTTGATCGCAGACCGCGAATTTGCACCGATTGTCCGCGCGGCCCTGGCGGATCTGGGTCGCGATCTGATGGTGGTGGAGATCGATGACCCCTCAGCGGGCGTGAAGACTCCGCTGAGCGATCAGGATTACGAGGCGCTGCTGGCAACAGGCGATCCCGCGTTCGCGTGGCAGGGCCCCCGGGATGAATGGGACAGCCTTGCCATCAACTATACCTCCGGGACGACCGGAAACCCCAAAGGCGTGGTCTACCACTACCGAGGCGCGTATCTGAACGCGCTGAACAACACCATCGAATGGTCGATGCCCATGCATCCCACCTATTTGTGGACGCTGCCCATGTTCCACTGCAATGGCTGGTGTTTTCCCTGGACCATTGCGGCCAAGGCGGGGGTCAATGTGTGCCTGCGCAAGGTCAGTGCCGCCAGCATTTATGCGGCCTTGGCGGAACATGGTGTGGATCACTTGTGCGGCGCCCCGATTGTGCTTGGCATGATGATCAACGCAAACGAGATGGAGCGCCGCAGCTTTCCCCAGACCTGCAAGGTTATGACCGCCGCCGCCCCGCCACCGGCGGCTGTGCTGCAATCCATGCAGGAACAAGGGTTCGACGTCACCCATGTCTACGGCCTGACAGAGGTTTACGGCCCCGCGGTCGTCTGCGCCTGGCACCAGGATTGGGACACCTTGCCCATGGAAGAACAAGCCCGCCTGAAGGCCCGACAAGGGGTGGCGTATCTGCTGGAAGAAGACGTGATCGTCGCAGACCCAAAGACGCTGGTGCCTGTGCCCGCGGACGGACAGACCCAAGGGGAGATCCTGTTTCGCGGCAACATCGTGATGAAAGGCTATCTGAAAAACGATGCGGCGACCCAAGAGGCGCTTGGTACCGGCTGGTTCCGGTCAGGCGATCTCGCGGTGGTGCACCCGGACGGCTATATGCAGATCCGGGACCGCGCCAAGGACATCATCATCTCAGGCGGCGAGAATATCAGCTCCATCGAGGTGGAGGATGCGCTGTTCCGGCATCCTGCGGTGATGGCCGTGGCCGTGGTGGCCAAACCAGACGAAAAATGGGGCGAGACACCTTGCGCCTTTGTGGAGTTGCATCATGGCAAGACCGCAAGCGCCGAGGATCTGATCGCTTTTGCACGCGCGCATTTGGCCCATTTCAAAGCCCCGCGCCACGTGGCCTTTGAAGAGCTTCCCAAAACCTCCACCGGCAAGATCCAAAAAGCCCCCCTGCGCCAGCGCGCCAAAGACTTGTAGGGCCAAGGGGCCCCTCCCGCCCGTCCCCTTCGGGTCCCGTTGGGCCGGGCGCGGGGCTGTGCGCCCCGCGGGGCATTGGGGCCTGGGCCTGCGCGCCAAGGCCCCGCACACGCGCGACAGCTCGCGTCAGCGGCACGCCGCTTAAGCGTTCAGGCGCAGATGGGCCACCAATTGCCCGTGATCCGAGGCAAGCTTGTTATAGGGGGCCTCGGGATGGGTGCCATCGGTGATGTGATCATTCAGGGCGGAGAGGTAATCCATCCGGCCCAGGGTTCCTCCCGCTTCGGGCACGAAATGGCGGCTGAGCAGGATTTGATCGATGCTTTCATAATTGCCACCAAAGGCGGCCGTGAACACGACATCGCGCAACGATTTCGAGACGAACAGCTTCTCGGCCGAATGCAGGCGCACCGCCTCGATCGCCTCGCGGATCTGCGCATCCTCCTCGTCCGAATACCGCTCGTTTGCCCGCTGGGCATCGTGACGGCGCATCCAGGCGTAGTTCTTGAACGGTCGCTCGCCCGAGATGATCTCGGAACTGACGGCGGTGTCCCCGTCATTCATATCCCCCAGCACCACCACAGGCTCGCCCGCGTCCAGCGCGGCAAGCACGGCCCGGCGCAGCACCAAGGCCTCGGCCATGCGCCGCAATGCGGCCCGCGCCGACCCCATGGCCCGGCCCAAGGGGTCATATTGGGTCAGGTTCGCCTCTGGCGCGACCCCATCCGGGCCACGCAGATACTCGCCCAATTTGGACTTGAGGTGGCAGTTGAACACCGTGATCACAGTCTCCCCCACGGGGATCTTGACCTTCAAGATCGGGCGGCTGACGCGGGTCAGGCGAAACTCCCCCGCCTCGCCCCCGCCCAAGCCAGGAAATTCCAGCACCAGGGGCTCGGCCAAATCCTGGATCACCTCCGGCTCGGCGGCAAAGCCAAAGCGCGACAAAACCGCAAGCCCGGGCCTGCGCGCGCCCGGCCCGCCATCGGCGGCGTTGCGCGCAAACCGCAACGCGCCCTGGGGATAGGGACGAAATGCGAGCTTTCGAAAGATCGCGCGCCTTGCATGGCGGGCACCTTTGGGTGGAACCGCCACGGCATTCAGCGCCTCACCTCTGGCGTTGGCCGCATCGATCACCGCATTCAGCGGCGCGTCTTCGAAAATCTCTTGGAACCCAACGATATCCGCGTCCAAGGACAACAACTGGTCAGCCAGCCAATCCTCTTTCCAGGCATATTCCTCATCCGAATACCGCTCAAACCGATAATATTCCTGCTGGGCGGAGATCAGGTTTTTGACGTTGAACGTCGCGATGGAAAACTCGGTCATGCTGCCTCCAAGGCCCGTTTGAACATGTCTGCATCCACATTGCCGCCCGTGGCCACAACGACCACAGCCTCGCAGTCGATCTGCTCGGGATGGGCCAAAGCTGCGGCCAAGGCAACCGCCCCGCCCGGCTCCAACACCAGGCGCAACGTCTCGAACGCGGTGCGCACGGCCCCCAGGGCTTGGGCGTCGCTGACCACCAGGCCGGGGCCGCACAACCGCTTGAGGATCGGCCAGGTAAGCGTGCCGGGCGCGGGCGTCACAATCGCATCGCAGATCGAGCCGGAGGGCGCTGGGTTTGTCTGAACGCCGCCTGCGCGCAACGACCGGGTCACATCGTCGAACCCCGCCGGCTCGCACGGGCGCACGCGCAGCCCTGGCGCACGGCCCTCCAAGCTCAGCGCGAGGCCAGAGGTTAGCCCCCCACCCCCGCAGCACACCAGCACGTCGGCCTGGGACAGGCCGATCTCGGCCACCTGTTCGGCCAGTTCCATCCCGACGCTCGCCTGGCCTGCGATCACATCCCGATGGTCATAGGGCGGGATCAGCGTCAGCCCTCGGTTGTCCCCCAACCGTGCGCCCAGCGCATCGCGATCCTCGCCGCCAGCGCGGTCGTAAAACACCACCTCGGCCCCGTAAGCGCGGGTGTTGTCCACCTTCACCTGGGGTGCATCCGCCGGCATGATGATCACCGCAGGCATGCCTAGGCGTTGGGCCGCAAGGGCAACCCCTTGGGCGTGATTCCCCGAAGAATAGGCGATCACCCCGCGCGCGCGCGCACCTTCGTCCAGCGCGCTCAGCGCCGACCACGCGCCGCGAAACTTGAAGCTGCCGGTCAGTTGCAAGGCCTCGGCCTTCACATAGACCGGCCGCCCAGCCAGGGCGTCAAGCAAGGGTGCGTGCAGCAAAGGCGTGCGGCGCACCACACCCGCCAACCGCGCATGGGCCGCGTCAATCCTGGCCATGTCGATCATGGTGTCACCTGGGCCAGAACAGCATCCAGCACCTCAAGGCTCTCGGGCTCGTCCAGAAACGGGGTGTGGCCCCGGCCCGGCACATCGCGCCAAATCATCCTTGGCTGGCGCGCCACCATCTCGGTCGCCGTCTCAACGCTTAGAAGGTCGGAGTTTTCCCCCCGGATCAGGCCCAAGGGCAAGCCCTCGAACGCCTCGAAGAACGGCCACAGGTCGGGGCTGGGCTGTGCGCCTTGCGCCAGCACCGCATCGCGCAACTTTGGGTCATAGCGCAGGTCCATGCCGGTCTCGGTGGGCTTGAACCAACGGGCGGCCAGCGCCTCCCAGCGTGCGGTTGTCAGGTCGGGAAAGCCTGCCCCCATGCCGTGGGCCAGGGCAGCACCCTGTTCGGCCACATTCCGCGCTTTGGGGCGCACACCAAGATACCCCTTGATCCGCTCCAGTCCCAAAGGGTCCAGGACCGGCCCCACATCGTTTAGAACCACAGCGCTCAGCCGCGCTTTGGTCTGCGCAAAGGCCGCCAAGGCCATGGCAATCAACCCACCGCGAGAGGTGCCAATGATCGTCGCGCGCGCCAGCCCCAAATGATCGAGGAGCGTGATCACATCACGCGCCTCCACCGGGATGCTATAGGTCATGGGGTCAGGGGCCCAGTCGCTGCCCTCACGCCCGCGTGAGGTCAGGCGGATCAGGCGCACGGGCCGGGCCCAGGCTGCGGCCAGATCGTCAAAGTCGCGGGCATTGCGGGTAAGCCCCGGCAGGCACAGCACCGGCTCTCCATCGCCCGCGTCCTCATAGGCCAGCGACAGCCCATCATGGGTGATGATCGTTTCGCTCATGGCCGGGCGACCTTCGGCACGGATGTCAGATCATGCGCCATATGGGTCGGGCGCCAGGGCAACCGGTCCACCGGGTCGCCCGCGCGGTTGACCCACAGGGTCTCAAAACCGTAACCCGTGGCCGCCGCCGCATCCCAGCCGTTCGAGGACACGAACAGCACCTGCTCAGGCGTTGTGCCGAACCGCGCACCCACCAAGTCATAGACCCGCGCATGGGGCTTGAAGACCCCCACCGTCTCCACGCTCAGCACCGCATCCAAATGCGCGCCCAACCCAGCGGAGGTCACCGCCCCCTCCAACATCTGGGGCGAGCCGTTGGACAAGATGCCCGTGGCAAGCCCTGCGGCTTTCAAATCCGACAGCATTCCGGGCACTTCGCCGTAAGCGCTCAGCTCCCAATAAAGGGCCAGAAGGCGGTCGCGCAAAACCGCATCCCCGGCAAGCCCACAAGCCTCCAACGCGAAATCGAGGCCGTTTTGCGTGACCTCCCAAAAATCCGTATGGGCCTCTGCCACAGCGCGCAGCCACGTGTATTGCAACTGCTTAAGCCGCCAGATCTCGGCCAGCTTGGGCCAACCTTCGGCCAAGGCCTCACATCCCGGCTCGCCCGCCGCCTCACGGGCCGCGGCCGCCACATCAAAGAGCGTGCCATAGGCATCAAATATACAGGTGGTGATGGCCATGGGCGCTGCTCCGTCTGTCTCAGCCGAACCATGCCACAGGCGGGCACTGCACACCAACTGTCAAAAACCGGGCATCGCATCACGGATTGTGATAAACTGTCAGAGCCAAAAAACAGGAGGGAGCTGTGTCACAACACCATGGAAAGGTTTGGTGGAACGAATTGATGACCCGCGATGTTGCGGGCGCCAAAGCCTATTACGAGCAAACCTGCGGCTGGGACATCACCGCAAGCCCGATGCCCTTTGGCGATTACTGGGTCTGCACCCACCAGGGCCGGCCAGTGGCCGGGATCATGGATATGGACCTCGCCGGGGACCAGATGAAAGGCATTCCACCCCATTGGTTCACCTATATGGCGGTCAGCGACGTGGATGCCGCGATCAAAGCGACGGTGGCGGCGGGCGGCGAAAGCATGGGCCCTGCGTTCGACGTGCCCCAGGTGGGCCGCATCGGGATCGTCAAAGACCCAAGCGGCGCGCCCGTGGGCCTGATGACCCCGGCAGAGGAGGCTTAAACCGCCTCACCCCAAGGTTTGCCCAAAGGGGCCCCTTCATTTTTGCCCAAATATCCCCGCCGGAGGCCGAAAGTTTTTTACAAGTTCTCCGGCTGGGCCATCCCGATCACGTGATAGCCCCCATCCACAAAGATGTTCTCGCCCGTGGTCGAGGCGCCCAGATCTGACAGCAGGTAGAGCGCGGTTCCGCCCACATGCTCAAGTGCTGCGTTTGCGCGCAAAGGGGCATTGGCCTCCGAGACCTTAAACACCTTGCGCGCGCCACCGATGGCCGCCCCCGCCAGGGTGCGCATCGGCCCAGGGCTGACCGCGTTCACGCGAATGCCCTGGGGCCCAAGATCGTTGGCCAGATAGCGCACAGCGCTTTCCAGCGCCGCCTTGGCCACGCCCATCACGTTGTAATTGGGCATCGCCCGTTGCGAGCCCATATAGCTGAGCGTGATCAGCGACCCGCCATTCGGCATCAGCTCGGACGCACGGCGCGTCACATCCACGAAGGAATAACACGAGATATCCAGCGATTGCAGAAAGTTCGCGCGGGAGGAGTTGACGAACCGCCCGTTCAACTCGGACTTGTCCGAATAGGCGATGGCGTGGACCAGAAAATCGATGCTGCCCCAACTTTCTTTGAGGGCCGCGAAGGTTGCATCCAGGGACGCGTCATCCTGCACATCCGCAGGCAGCACCAGAGTCGAGCCAACACTCTCGGCCAGCGGTTTGACCCGCTGACCAAAGGCATCGCCCTGGTAGGTAAAGGCAAGCTCGGCCCCATGCTCTGCCAGGGTGCGCGCGATGCCCCAGGCGATCGACTTTTCATTGGCGACCCCCATGATCAGGCCGCGTTTTCCCTGCATCAGCATCTGTTCACTCCGCATAGGTGCTTAGGGCTAGGGTGGCGTTGGTGCCCCCAAAGCCAAAGGAATTGGACAGGACCGTGTCGAACGCGACATCATCGGCGCGGGTCGTCACGATCTCGGATGGATCAAGTGCGGGATCCAGATCCTCTACATTCGCGGAGGCCGCGATAAACCCGCCTTGCATCATCAGCATCGCATAGATCGCCTCTTGCACACCTGTGGCGCCCAGCGAATGACCCGTCAGCGATTTGGTGGAGCTGATGGGCGGTGTCTCGCCATCGTCAAAGATCCGCCGCACCGCTTCGACCTCTGACACATCGCCCACGGGCGTGGAGGTGCCGTGGGAGTTGATATAGCTCACCTTGCGCGCACCCAGCGTGCCCATCGCCAGACGCATCGCCCGCTCGCCCCCCTCGCCGGAGGGGGCGACCATGTCATGCCCGTCCGATGTGGCGCCG
>JBCBNR010000149.1:0-7363 GCA_039821665.1 Pseudomonadota bacterium | reverse complement strand
GGCGGGAAAGGCCGCGCGGCATCGTGGATCAAAACCCGGTCGGGGGCATAGGGCTCCAACGCCTCCAACCCCGCGCGCACGGACGCGGCCCGGGTCTCCCCGCCGGTGACCGGGGGCAGCAGGGGCAGCGCGCCCAGTGGGGCAATCGCGTCGGCATATTGCACCTTATCCTCGCCATGGATCATCACGCACAGGGCCGTGATCGAGGGGCAAGCCGCCAAGGACCGCAACGTTTGTGTAAGCACAACTGCCTGTCCCAGGGGCTGGTATTGCTTGGGACGATCGCCCCCTGCACGGGTGCCACGCCCGGCAGCGACCACAAGGGCATAGGTGGAGAGGGGCAGCGCAGTCTGGGTCATCTAGCGACAGCCTACAGGCTTTTCACAGGACAGTGAATCGCTTGTTGCCTCACGCGCGCACCTAGATCGCTGTAAACGCCGCCCACTTGGCCCCCTGTGCCAAGGAATAGTATGCCCCAAAAAGATGCGAAAATGCGTTGCTGCATGATCAAATTATGTATAGACAACTTCTCGTGCACAGGGATTAAGCAGTTGACGTTAACCATTCGCTCTCTACCACCCGTGATGCCTGTTTTTCTGGCACCGATGGCGGGCATCACAGATTTGCCGTTTCGACGTCAAGTGGCGCGGTTTGGGGCAGGGCTGGTCTTCTCGGAAATGGTGGTCAGCAGCGATGTCATGACTGCGCGGCCCACGGCCACCACCAAAGCGCTGCGCGATCCCGGTCCGGTGCGCACGGTGGTGCAATTGGCCGGGCGCGAGCCTGAGTTGATGGGCGAGGCGGCCCGCAAGGTCGCCGCACAAGGGGCCCCCCAGATCGATATCAACATGGGATGCCCTGCCAAAAAAGTGACCAGCGGCTATTCAGGTTCTGCTCTGATGAAAGAGCCAGGCCGCGCCATCGCCATTCTGCGCGCTGTGGTCCAGGCGGTCGATGTGCCCGTCACCCTAAAGATGCGTCTGGGCTGGGATGAAACCAACCATACCGCCCCCGAGCTTGCAGCCGCCGCCCAGGATGAGGGCATCGCAATGGTCACGGTCCACGGCCGCACCCGCTGTCAGTTCTACAAAGGGGCGGCCGACTGGGGCGCTGTGCGCCGCGTGGTGGAGCGTGTGGCGATCCCCGTGATCGTAAACGGCGATATTGTGGATGGCGCCAGTGCTGCGGTTGCCCTTGCGGCCTCGGGCGCGGACGGTGTGATGGTCGGGCGCGGCGCACAAGGCGCGCCGTGGCGCGTGGCCCAGATCGCCCATGCTCTGGGACATGGCCCTGCGGTCAATGTGCCCCAAGGCCCTGCCTTGGCTGACCTGGTGCGCCACCACTACACAGATATGCTGGACTTCTATGGCAGCACCATCGGCATGCGCGTCGCGCGCAAGCATCTGGGCTGGTACTGCGATCAGGCCGGTATGGACGCAGCCTTCAAGCGGTCTTTGCAGACCGAAACCGACCCGACCCGGGTGTTGGCCCTGCTGGGCGATCTGGACACTGATAAAGCGACTGCTGCGTGATGAGCGAGATCTACCAAGACGCGCTGTGGGGCGCGATCCCTTATCCTGCGATCCTGATCGGTGCGGACGAGACGATTGTTTTTGCCAATAACGCGACCGAGGTCTTCGGCTCCACCTCGTTGCGCCAGATGCGCGGGAAGACCTTGTCGCGCTACCTGGGGCAGGACAGCACGGTGGTCGACATGACCCGCCAGGCCCGCCAGGGGGCGGTGTCGATCGTTCAATACAATGTTGAAGTGAATTGGCGGGACCGCGCGGTGGATGTCTTCACCGTCCATGCCAGCCAGGTGCAAGACCTCTCGGGGCATGTGCTGGTGCTGTTCCACCCCCGTGGCTTGGCCGAGCAGATGGACCGCTCGCTGACCCACCGGTCGGCCGCGCGGTCGGTCACGGGCATGGCCTCTATGCTTGCGCACGAGATCCGCAACCCGCTGGCGGGGATTGCTGGGGCGGCCCAGTTGCTGTCGATGAACCTGGGCGATGGCGAGCAGGAATTGACGGATGTGATCCAGGACGAGGCCGCACGCATCGGCAAATTGGTGGAGCGGGTGGAGGCGTTTGGAGATGTGCGCCCCGCGCAGCGCGCCGAGATCAACATTCATGATGTATTGGACAGGGCCCGCCGCGCAGCCTCCGCCGGGTTTGCCGCCCATGTAAAGTTTCGAGAAGACTACGATCCCTCCCTGCCGCCCACAGCGGGCGATGGCGACCAATTGCTTCAGGTGTTCCAGAACCTGTTCAAAAACGCAGCCGAGGCCGTGCCCAAGGTGGGCGGTGTGATCCAGATCAAGACCGGGTACAAACCAGGGGTGAAACTGAGCCTGCCAGGCGGGCGGTCGGAAAGCTTGCCGCTGATGGTCACGGTGCGCGACAATGGCAGCGGCATCCCAAGCAATCTGATTTCAGATGTCTTTGACCCGTTTGTCAGCTCCAAGGCCAATGGCACCGGCCTTGGCCTGGCCTTGGTGTCCAAGATCATGGCCGACCATGGCGGCGTCGTGGAATGCGACAGCGAGCCTGGTCGTACGGTTTTCACCCTGCGTTTGCCGGTGTGGCGCGCATCAAAAAAGATGGAGGACACGTAGGATGGAAGGCACTGTTATTGTCGCTGATGATGACCGATCGATCCGCACGGTTCTGAGCCAAGCCCTCACCCGGGCGGGATGTCGCGTGCGCTCCACCGGGACGGTCTCAACCCTGTGGCGTTGGATCGAAGAGGGCGAGGGGGATTGCGTCGTCTCGGACGTGATGATGCCCGATGGCGACGCGCTGGACCTGTTGCCTGCGATCCGCCGCAAGCGCCCGGAATTGCCCGTGATCGTGATGTCCGCCCAAAACACAGTGATGACCGCGATCCGCGCGGCCGAAATGGGGGCTTATGAGTATCTACCCAAGCCTTTCGATTTGCGAGAGGTCCTGAGCCAGGTCAACAAAGCGCTGAACCGGACCCAACCTGTGCCCAACACGCCGGTGGAGGAAAAGCGCGAGGACAACTTGCCGCTGATCGGACGCTCGCCTGCAATGCAAGAGGTGTACCGCATCATGGCGCGCCTGATGACCACAGATCTGGGCGTGATGATCTCGGGCGAAAGCGGCACAGGCAAAGAGCTGGTCGCCCGTGCCCTGCACAATTTTGGCCAGCGCAAAAACGGGTCGTTTGTGGCGATCAACATGGCCTCTGTCCCCCATGATCTGATCGAGAGCGAGCTGTTCGGAATCGAAAATGCAGGGGGCGCGCCGACGCTGGGGCGGTTCGAGCAGGCCAATGGCGGGACGCTGTTTCTCGACGAGATCGGGGATATGCCCACAGATGCGCAAACCCGGCTGTTGCGCGTGCTGCAGGATGGCGAGTTTACCCGGCTTGGCGGTCGCCAAACAGTCACAGCGGATGTGCGCATCATCGCGGCCACCCACCAAGACCTGCGCAGTTTGGTCAACGAGGGGCGGTTTCGAGAAGATCTGTTTTACCGCCTGAACATTGTGCCCATCCGTTTGCCCCCTTTGCGCGAGCGTTTGGACGACATTGGCGATTTGTGCCGCCATTTCTTGCGAAATGCCGAGGCCGAGGGCCTACCGCATAAATCCATCAGCCAAGATGCGCTCGACGTGCTGCGCAAGCAGGAATGGCCGGGCAATGTCCGCGAATTGGAAAACCTAATGCGGCGTCTGTCGGTGCTTTGTCCCGACGACATCATCTCGGAAAGTATCGTCAGCCAAGAACTGAAATCCCGCCCCACCTCGGTGGCCGCACCTTCGGGCGAACAGAACCAAAAGTTGAGCCAGGCGATCGAGGGGCATTTGAAGCGCTATTTCGATCTGCATGGCGACAACCTGCCGCCTGCGGGTCTGTATGATCGCATCATCAAAGAGGTGGAGTTGCCGCTGATCGCTCTGTCGCTCGCCGCGACCCGGGGCAATCAGGTCAAAACCGCCGATCTGCTGGGCATCAACCGCAATACGTTGCGTAAGAAGATCCAAGACCTCGATATTCGTGTGACACGGGGCAAGAAAATGATGTAAACTCGCAACAGTCGCAAAAACACAATAAGACTGTACCGAGCTTGCAACAGGTTTTCCGATCCCGGATTTGGGACAGAGGTGAACGGCTTTTACGCCGGCGCGCGGTGCGCACGGCACTGACCCTGACCCTTGTGGTCCTGGGGCCGGTTCTGGCCGTGGTCACCTTTGCGGCCCTTGGCAGCGTGGACAGCGGCACCACCGGCGCGTTGCGCGCAGTGCTGCTGCTTGATTTCGTTTACGTGATTGTGGTCACCGGATTGGTCGCTCAGCGCATCGGGTCGATGGTGATGGCGCGGCGCGAACGCTCTGCCGGGTCCAAGCTGCATCTGTATCTGACCGGTGTTTTCGCGTTGATTGCCATGGTTCCGACCATCCTGGTTGCGGTCTTTGCGACGGTTACCGTGAATTTCGGGCTTGAGGGGTGGTTTTCGGACCGGGTGCGCCAGGTGGTGGGAAACTCGCTGGAGGCGGCACAAGCTTATGAGCAAGAGCACCGCCAGAACCTGATCGCAGATGCAGAGCTGCTGGGGCGCTATCTTAACGCGCAAAAGGCGCGCTTTCCGCTGATTTCCGCGGGACAATTTCGCGAGTTGCTGAACCAAGGTCAGGTCTCGATGCAGCGAGAGTTGCGCGAGGCTTTCGTCATCGATGGGGATGCGTCGCTGAAGGCGCGCGGCGAGCGATCGTATCTGTTCGACTACGAGGCGCCAAATCCCGAGCAGATCGCGCGCGCCCGCGATGGCGAGACGGTGATCATCCAAGACGAGGCGATCAACGAGTTCCGAGCGTTGCTGGCGCTGCCTGCGTTTGCGGACCGGTACCTGTATGTCACCCGCGATGTGGACGGCGAGATTTTGGAACTGCTGGATGAGACCGAGCAGACCGTGGGCCTATACCAGCAACTGGAACAGGAACGGGGCCGTTTGCTGTTTGAGTTTGCGCTTATTTATTTGGGCTTTGCCATTCTGGTGATTTTGGCTGCCATTTGGCTGGGCCTGTGGTTTGCCGAACGGCTGTCGCGCCCTGTGGGGCGTTTGGCTGCGGCGGCACAAAGGGTGGGGGCAGGGGACTTGGACGTGCAGGTCCGCGAAGAGCAGGGGGATGACGAGATCGCCCTTTTGGGTCGTACGTTCAACCGCATGACACGCCGTGTGAAAGGCCAGCGCGACGCGCTGCTGGCGGCCAACGAGGCGACCGAGCGCAGGCGACGCCTGTTTGACAGTGTGCTGTCGGGTGTGACCGCTGGGGTGCTGGGCTTGGATGCCAAACGCTCCATCGAGGTGACGAACAGGGCGGCCCGCGAGATGTTGGACCTTGATCGCGACACCATTGCAGGCCAACCGCTAACGGACGCGGTGCCCGAATTTGCCGAGCTTTTGGCCAGTGCCGAGGATCAGTCCCGGCGTGCGGTGCAAGGCGAGGTACATCTGACCCGGGGCGGGCGCGAGGCGGCCCTATTGGCCCGTGTGTCGCGCCGGATGAACGCGGACGGCCATGTGGAGGGGTTCGTCGTGACCTTTGACGACATCACCGATCTGGTCAGCGCACAGCGTATGGCCGCCTGGGGCGATGTGGCCCGCCGCATCGCCCACGAGATCAAAAACCCGCTTACCCCTATTCAGCTTTCGGCCGAGCGGTTGCGGCGTAAGTTCGGCCCGGTGGTGGGCGAGGATCGCGCGGCGTTGGAGCAGTACTCAGACGTGATCATCCGGCAAACCGGCGATTTGCGGCGCATCGTGGACGAATTCTCAAAATTTGCTCGGATGCCCGCCGCCGAGCGTCGCGAGACGGACCTTGCGTCGCTGTTGCGCGACGCGGTGGCGCTGATCCAGGCCGCGCGTGAGGACATTGTCTTTGACTTGAGCCTTCCAAAGGCGGATCTTTCGGGGCGCGTGGATGGGACGATGATCAGCCAAGCGTTGAACAATCTTCTAAAGAATGCCTCCGAGGCGATTGATACTCGGATCAAATCGCAAGGTGCTGACTTTCAGCCAAGGGTGAAGATTTTGGTGCAAAGCGAGGGCAGAGCCTTGCTGATCCAGATCCAGGACAATGGCATCGGTCTGCCAGACCGCCGCGCCAATCTGTTCGAACCCTATGTTACTTTGCGAGAGAAGGGCACGGGGCTGGGCCTGTCCATTGTCAAAAAGATCGTGGAGGAGCACTCGGGACAGCTTGACCTGTTGGATGCGCCCACGTTTGACGGGGACAGCCATCACGGGGCAGAGGCACGGTTGATCTTGCCGTTGATCGATCAAACCAACCCGGGCGCAGACACGCCCAGAGAAGTGGCATAGGGCAAAAAGGAGGGCAGAGCATGGGCGATATTTTGGTCATTGATGATGAGCGGGACATTCGAGAGTTGGTGTCAGACATCCTGCGGGACGAGGGGCACGACACCCGCCTCGCCTGGGACAGCGACAGCGCCTATGCCGAGATCAATGCCAAAGCGCCGGATCTGATCATCCTCGACATCTGGTTGAAGGACAGCAAGCATGACGGGATTGACATTCTAAAGACCGTCAAGCGCAACAACCCGGACGTGCCCGTGGTGATCATCTCGGGCCATGGCAATATCGAGATTGCGGTGGTTGCGGTGAAACAGGGTGCCTATGATTTCATCGAAAAGCCGTTCAACATCGACCAATTGATGGTTGTGATCTCGCGCGCGCTCGAAGCCTCTCGTCTGCGCCAGGAAAACACACGGCTGAAAAGCCGCGACGTGGTCACGGGCGAGATGATCGGCACCTCGCCTGCCTTGCGCACGCTCAAAACCCAGTTGGAAAAGGTGGCGCGTGGCAATGGGCGTGTGATGCTGACCGGCCCCTCGGGTTCAGGCAAAGAGGTGGCGGCGCGCTATCTGCATGCCAAGTCGGACAGGGCCAGCGGGCCGTTTATCACCGTCAACTCCGCCTCGATCTCGGCCGAGCGGATGGAGGAGGTGCTGTTTGGCGCAAGCTCCGAGGCACGGGGCCATCAGCCGGGACTGTTCGAACAGGCGCACCAGGGCGTGCTGTTCTTCGACGAGGTGGCCGATATGCCCATGGGCACCCAATCGAAAATCCTGCGCGTCTTAGTGGAGCAAAGCTTTGCCCGGCCTGGCACGGGGGATGTGGTGCGGGTGGATGTGCGCGTGCTCAGCGCCTCCAACAGGGATTTGCCGGCGGAGATTGCCTCAGGTTCGTTCCGGGAGGAGCTTTATCACCGCCTAAACGTGGTGCCGATCACCGTCCCATCACTGGATGCCCGGCGCGAAGATATCCCAGAGCTTGCAACGGCGTTCATCGCTGAGTTGAACGAGACCCAACGCC
>JBCBNR010000148.1:0-7373 GCA_039821665.1 Pseudomonadota bacterium | reverse complement strand
TGCTCGCTAACCCGGTGGCGGAATGAGCGGTCTGACCCATTTCAACGCGGCGGGCGACGCCCATATGGTGGATGTCTCGGACAAGGCCGAGACGGACCGCATCGCGGTCGCTCGCGGCCAGATCACCATGGAAGACGCCACTTTGCGCCTGATCCAGGACGGAACCGCCAAGAAAGGGGATGTGCTGGGGGTCGCGCGGCTTGCGGGGATCATGGCGGCGAAAAAGACCCATGATCTGATCCCACTGTGTCATCCCTTGGCGCTGAGCAAGGTAACCTTGTCCCTGACCCCCCAAAGCGACCCCGCTCGGGTCGAGATCGAGGCCACAGTCAAGACCACCGGCCAAACCGGTGTGGAGATGGAGGCGCTGACCGCTGTTAGCATAGCGGCGCTGACCGTCTATGACATGGTCAAGGCGGTGGATCGGTCGATGGAGATCGGGGCCACCCGTTTGGTCCTGAAGGACGGCGGCAAATCGGGTCGCTTCGAAGGCGCGTGATGCTGAGCACCGATGAGGCGCTCGCCCGTATTCTAGACCTGATCACCCCAACCGAGGTGGAGATGTGCGATCTCGCCCACGCCGGTGGGCGCGTCCTGGCACAAACGGTGCACGCGCGTCGCACGCATCCGCCTTTCGCGGCTTCAGCCATGGACGGGTACGCCGTGCGCCGGGACGAGGCGCAGCCGGGGGCTGTGTTGCGCGTGGTGGGCACGGCATCCGCCGGGCATGGCACTCAGCAGAGCTTGGGAGCGGGCGAAGCGATCCGCATTTGTGACCGGCGCGCCTGTGCCAGCGGGGGCCGACGACATCTTGATCCAAGAGGATGCGGACCGCGCAGGCGACCAGATCACCGTGCGCGCGGGGCGCGATCTTGCACGGTATGTGCGCCCCGCCGGTGGAGATTTCGAAACCGGACATCCCCTGGACGCACCCCGTCGCCTCACACCGGGGGACATCGCGTTGCTCGCGGGCATGAACCACGCGCGCCTGCCAGTCCGCCGCAAACCTGTGGTGGCGCTGTTGCCCACGGGCGACGAGTTGTGTGAGCCGGGCAGCACGCTTGGGCCCGATCAGATCCTCAGCACCACCACCTATGGCCTCAAAGCGTTGTTCGAACAGCACGGCGCTGAGATCCGCCTTTTGCCCATCGCCCGGGACACGCCTCAGGCGTTGGGCGACACGCTGGCCTTGGCCAATGCAGCGGACCTGATTGTCACCTTGGGCGGGGCCTCCGTCGGTGACCACGATCTGGTGCAGCAGGTGGCCTTGGGCGACGGGTTGGATCTGGCGTTCTACAAAGTGGCCATGCGCCCGGGCAAACCCTTGATGGCCGGGCGCTTGGGCACATCCGTTCTGGTGGGCCTGCCGGGCAACCCCGTCTCGGCCATGGTGTGTGGGCATGTGTTCTTGCGCCCCGCCCTAGACGCCTTTCTAGGGCTTGCGGCTCAGCCCCTGCCGCGCCTGTCCGCGCGCCTTAGCCATGACGTGGGCGCGAATGGTGGGCGCGAGCATTACATGCGCGCGCACCTGACCCCGCATGAGGATGGACTGACCTGCGAGGTGTTTGCGCGCCAGGACAGCTCGCTCACGTCCGTATTTGCCGCGGCCAACGGCCTTGCGGTGCGGCCCATAGGCGATCCGGCCCGATCCGCGGGCGAGCGGATCGAGGTGATCTGGTTGTAGACCGTTGCACACCGGTTGACACAAAACGTGAACACGAGTAGAACGTTAAGGAACGTAGATCGAACCAACGGGGGCCTCATGCTGACGCGCAAACAAATGGACCTGCTGCAGTTTATCCACAAGCGGGTGCAAAGGGACGGTGTGCCCCCTTCGTTTGACGAGATGAAAGACGCGCTGGACCTGCGCTCGAAATCGGGCATTCACCGGCTGATCACCGCTTTGGAAGAGCGTGGATATGTCCGCCGATTGGCCCACCGGGCGCGCGCGATCGAGATTGTGAAGCTGCCCGAAGCGATGGAAAACGCGGGCTTTACCCCGCGCGTGGTAGAGGGGGGGGCAAGTGCGCCGCCCCCCGGTGCGATGCAAGTGGAAAGTGCCGCAATCGAACTGCCGGTGATGGGCCGCATTGCGGCCGGCACCCCGATTGCCGCCATCGCCGAGCCCAGCCACAACGTGGCCGTTCCAGGCACCATGGTGGGAACGGGCAAGCACTACGCGCTAGAGGTCAAAGGCGATTCGATGATCGATGCGGGGATCAACAATGGCGACATTGTCGTGATCCGCGAGCAGCCCGACGCCGACACCGGTGATATCGTCGTGGCTCTGGTCGAAGGGCAAGAGGCGACGCTGAAGCGGCTGCGTAAGCGCGGCACCTCCATCGCCCTGGAAGCGGCCAACCCCGCCTTCGAGACGCGGGTCTACCGCGACGAACAGGTGAAGGTGCAGGGCAAACTCGTGGGTCTGATCCGGACCTATTGATAGGCATCGGATTATGATGTGTGGTTTGAGAGTTTGTAACTGATCGCCTCGCGCTGAGGCGTGTGACGGGCCCTGCCCCCAGGGGCGGCCTGCATCTTTCGCCAAACTGCTGCGCAGGATCACCCCGCCCGAGCGGACCCAGATCGCAAGCGCGCCCTTGTCCTCCAGGTCATCTTTTAGGATCCGACAGGGCTGTGGCGCACATCCCCGCAGAGTGGCGGACAGGAACGCGCCTTTCGCATCCAAGGACATTTGGATGCCGAGCGCGCTCAACTTGTCCTCCATCCCCGATCTGAGTGCGGCGCTGTCCTGGGCGGAGGCATCGCCATCATTCTCCAACCACCGCGCGGCGACAAAGCCTGCCCCCCGCGCGCGGCTGAGCGCGCGGCCCTCATCCGTCTCCACTCCTACCAAGCGCCCATCGGCAGAGACCAGAACATCGGGCCTTGGGCTTGCCCCCCACAGGCCCGCCGCAAGTACTGCGACCACAAGGCCCGCCCATCGCCCACGCCCCACCCAGAGCAAGGCGATGATCAGCCCCAGGCTGATCAATCCCAAGGCCAGGTCGGGCCCGGCGGGCACCCGCCAAAGCGCCTGCGGCCACCCCGCCACCAGGGCTGCAATGCCCAAAATGGCGCGAATGCCCAGATCCATGGCCCAAAACCCGCACCAGGCCAGCCCTAAGGGGGCCAAGACCAAGGCCACCAGGGCAGACGGCATCACCAACAAGCCCATGATCGGCACCGCCGCCAGGTTCGCGATCAGTCCATATTGGCTGACCTGATTGAAGTGAAACGCCCCAAAAGGGGCTGTCGCTGCCCCGGCGACAGAAGATGAGATCATCAACACCGCCACAGGGCGAACCCATCGCAGCCGCCCGCGCTGCAGGGCAGACCACAGCGCGGTTTGGCGCAAGCTCGCAAAGGTCCAGACCAGTGCGGTCGTGGCGGCAAACGACATCTGAAACCCCGGGGACAGCAGGCTTTCGGGGCGCAAGATCAGAACAATCAACGCCGCAAAGGCCACGGCGCGCAGGGTAAAGGCGGGCCGGTCCGCCCACACAGCGCCCAGGATGACCATCGCCATGATAAAGGCGCGTTGGGTGGCAATGCTGGCGCCCGACAAGCCCAAGTACACAACCGCCGCGGCCATGGCAGCGCCCGCGGCCCATTTCTTGATGGGAAAGCGGGTGGCAAGCCCTGGAACCAGCAACAACCCCCGCCGCACCGCGAAAAACACGCACCCGGTGATCAGCCCCATGTGAAGGCCCGAAATGGCCAAAAGATGCGCCAGATTGGTGGCGCGCAGGGCCTCCAAATCAGTGGGATCCAAGGTGGAACGGTCGCCCACCAGGATCGCCGCTGCGAACCCCCCGCTTTTTGCGGGCATCTGCCGGCGGATCCAATCGGCAATCCCGAGCCGCAGACGCGCAAGATGGGCCGGCGCGGGGGCCACGCCCTCTACCGGTGCTGCGCGCAGCACCGGCAGGCGCGTATAGCCCACAGCGCCCAGGCCCTGAAACCAGGCGTGCCGCCGGAAATCAAACCCTCCCGGCTCCACCGGGGGGCCGGGTGCGGACAGATGACCGGTCGCGGCCACCCAATCGCCAGGGCGTGCGGCCGTCTCGCCCCCATGAAGCGACACACGCACCCGGCGCGGCGGGCTCTCCACCCCTGGCAAGTAGACCGGCTGAAGGGTTACGCGCAGCGCGTTGCTGCTGGATCTGTCGAGATGCACGACCTGACCCAAGATCGGGCCGTAATAGCGCAGGTCCAGAATCGGGGCGGCCACCTGGGCCGTCCGCTCCGCCGAGAGGGCCACGCCCAGGGGCACCATCAGCAGCAAGACCAACAGCGTCCTGCGGTGCCACAGCGCGATCAACAGCGCCAAAACACCCAGCACAAGAAGCCCGTGGCGCACGGGTTGTGTCGGCTCGACAGGCAGCGCGAAGTACAGGGCGATCCCAAGGGCGAGCATCACCGGCGCCCACAACATGGCCGCCGGTCGCTGGGCATCCAGTGTGGTCAACGCAAACCTGGCCGCAGCGGGCGCGTATGGCCCCATGGCGCTTGGCCCTTCTCAAAAGATGACAAATCTCGTAGTCACCTGTCATCAATCTTGGTTGCCAAACCGTTAACATCTCCAATCAGAGCCGCGAGCCCGTTATGCCAAACCCGGTGGTCACCCGTTTTGCCCCCTCTCCAACAGGATTTCTGCACATCGGCGGTGCGCGTACCGCCCTGTTCAACTGGCTGTTCGCGCGCCACCATGGGGGGCGGTTCCTGTTGCGGATCGAGGATACGGACCGGGCCCGCTCCACCCCCGAGGCGACCCAGGCGATCCTGGACGGGTTGACCTGGCTTGGATTGGATTGGGACGGCGAGGCGGTCAGCCAAGCCGCCCAAGCCGAACGCCATGCCGCAATTGCCCACACAATGCTCGACACTGGCACCGCCTATCGCTGCTATGCCACCAAGGACGACATCGAAGCGGCCAAGGCAGCCGAGGAGGCCGCAGGCCGCCCTGCCCTGTTCCGCTCGCCCTGGCGCGACAGCACCGAGACATCGAACGCCCCCTATGTGGTGCGCCTCAAGGCCCCCCAGACGGGCCAAACGGTGGTGCAAGATGCGGTCCAAGGCCAGGTGACATGGCAAAACGACCAGTTGGATGATCTGGTCCTGCTGCGCTCGGACGGGACGCCCACCTATATGCTGGCCGTGGTGGTGGACGATCACGACATGGGCGTGACCCATGTTATTCGCGGCGATGATCATTTGACCAATGCGGCGCGCCAGACCCTGATTTACCAAGCTATGGGCTGGGATGTGCCGGTTTTTGCCCATATTCCGCTGATCCACGGGCCCGATGGCGCGAAACTGTCCAAACGCCATGGCGCCTTAGGGGTGGAGGCTTATGCCGAAATGGGCTTCCCGCCCGAAGCTGTGCGCAACTATCTTGCGCGCCTTGGCTGGTCCCACGGGGACGACGAGTTTTTCACAACCGACCAAGCGATTGCTTGGTTTGGGTTGGACGGGATCGGCAAGTCGCCCGCGCGCTTTGACCTCAAAAAGCTAGAGAACCTGTCGGGGCAGCATCTTAAAGCGACCGCAGGCGCAGATTTGGCCACTTTGGTTGCGGATTATGCTGCGGCGCACACCAATCTGGCCTTGACCTTGGATCAACTCGACCTCTTTGCGCGCGCGGCCCCAGCCTTGGTGGCCCGCGGCAAGACCCTGCCAAAGATCATTGAAACTGCACAGTTTTTCCTGTCTCAACGGCCGCTTGAGATGGATGAAAAATCGGCGGCAGCGCTTGATACTGTATCCCGTGGTATGCTGAATAGATTGACTTCGCGCCTGCGGGATGTTAGCTGGACCCAACCTGAAATCGAGGCGCTTCTCAAAGAGTTTGCAGAACAAGAAGAGCTTAAATTCGGGAAGGTGGCCCAACCCCTGCGCGCGGCTTTGTCCGGGCAGGCAATGTCACCTTCGGTGCTTGAAATGATGGAGATCCTCGGCAAGGAGGAGACCCTGGGGCGCCTGGAAGATGTAATTTAGGCCCGCATAGGGCCTGGGACTTGACCGGTGCGCCCGTCACGCGCGCCTCTCAACGCAAAGGACCCCGTGCATGGCAAAAGACGCTGGCCGCTCCGCTACCCTCAGCTTTGGCGACAAGACGCTGGAATTGCCGATGGCCTCCCCCACTTTGGGGCCGGATGTCATTGATATCACTAAACTTTACGCGCAAGGGGACGTCTTCACCTACGACCCCGGCTTTACCTCTACCGCGTCGTGCGAAAGTGACATCACCTATATCGATGGCGGCAAGGGCGAGCTTTTGTATCGCGGCTACCCCATCGACCAATTGGCCGAGAAATCACACTATCTCGAAGTGTGCTATCTGCTGATCTATGGCGAGCTGCCAAGTGCGGCCCAGCTGAGCAGGTTTGAGACGCTGGTGACACGCCACACCATGCTGCACGAGCAAATGACGAACTTTTTCAGAGGGTTCCGGCGCGATGCTCACCCTATGGCCATCGTCTGCGGTGTGGTGGGTGCGATGTCCGCCTTCTACCATGACAGCACCGACGTGTCGGACGCGCACCAGCGCGAGGTCGCAACGATCCGCCTGATCGCGAAACTGCCGACCATCGTGGCATGGGCCTACAAGTACCATATCGGGCAGCCGTTCGTGTACCCGCGCAACGATCTGGATTACGCCGCCAACTTCCTGAACATGTGCTTTTCTGTCCCGTGTGAGGAGTATCAGGTCGATCCGATCCTCAGCCGCGCGATGGACCGGATCTTTACGCTGCATGCGGATCACGAGCAGAACGCCTCCACCTCCACCGTGCGGCTTGCAGGCTCCTCCGGGGCCAACCCGTTTGCCTGTATCGCTGCGGGCGTTGCCTGTTTGTGGGGCCCTGCCCATGGCGGCGCGAACGAGGCTTGTCTGAAGATGCTGCGTGAGATCGGCACCGTTGATCGCATCCCCGAATACATCAAAAAGTCGCAAGACAAGAGCGACAGCTTCCGCCTGATGGGCTTTGGTCACCGGGTCTATAAAAACTATGACCCGCGCGCCACTGTGATGCAGGAAACCGCGACAGAGGTGCTGGGCCTTTTGGGGGTGGAGGACAATCCGACCCTGCAAGTCGCCCAAGAGCTTGAGCGGATCGCCTTGCAAGATGAATATTTCATCTCCAAAAAGCTCTATCCCAACGTGGATTTCTATTCCGGTATCATCCTGGATGCCATGGGCTTCCCAACCTCGATGTTCACGCCAATCTTCGCACTGTCGCGCACGGTTGGCTGGATCAGCCAATGGAAAGAGATGATCGAGGACAAGCACGGCAAGATCGGTCGGCCCCGTCAGCTTTACATCGGCGCGGCAGAGCGGTCCTACATCGACGTGGAAAACCGCTGAGGAT
>JBCBNR010000147.1:0-7401 GCA_039821665.1 Pseudomonadota bacterium | reverse complement strand
ATCTATACCTTCGGCGGCACCCTGGTCAGTATGTTGATCATCGTGCCGGGCGCCTATGCCCTGTCGGTAGATGAATGTGTTGATCACATCCGCCGTCTCGAATGTGGCAGGCTGGTACAGCAGAATGATCAATTCGAACCCGACCTCCAACAGATTGCCGATGCGGATGATCAACATGATGATGATGGTGGGCAGGATCGAGGGCAGGGTGATCTTCCACATCATCTGCCAGCGGTTCGCGCCGTCCACCACAGCGCTTTCGTAAAGCGATGGGTTCACGCCCGCGATAGCCGCAAGGAACACAATGGACGAAAAGCCCGCCTCTTGCCAAATGCCCGACCCGATGAAGATCGGCCGGAACCATTCGGGTTTGATTAGGAAGTAAATCGGCTCGATCCCGAACCATTCCAAGATCTGATTGACGATGCCCGCGGACGGCGAGAAGGCGGTGATCACAATACCCGCGATGATCACGGTCGAGATGAAGTGCGGCAGGTAAACGATTGTTTGTGCTGTGCGTTTGAAGATCTGGTGGGTGATCTCGTTGAACATCAAAGCCAGAATGATCGGCACGGGAAATCCGAAGCACAGGCTGAGCATGCTGATCATGAAGGTGTTTCGCAGGGCCCGGGCGAACTGATCGCTGTCGAGAAGGGTCTGGAAATGCTCGAACCCGATCCAAGGACTTCCCGCGACCCCGCGGAAGATCGAGTAGTCTTTGAAGGCCACTTGCAGGCCATACATCGGTTTATAAAGGAAGATCACAAACCAGATGATCATGGGCAGCAGCATCACATAGATCTGCCACTCGCGTTTGAAGTGGTCGATCAAACGCACCAACCGCCCGTCCGAGGCACGGGTTTGCCCGTCTTGGGACTTAGAAATGTCCACCGAGGGGGAGGTGTGATCGACCATGCCGTCAGCCCTCGAACCTCAGGGCGCGGCCGGTGTCCGCGTCGAAGACTTTGACCACCGGGGCGGGCACATGCACCTGGTCCACGCCCGAAAAGCGCCCGATATCGCCATGGGTATCGGCCTTGAACACCATATTTGTCTGACCAAAGCGCGCATGTAGCAACGCCTCAGAGCCTAAGGGTTCCACCAAATCAATCTCGATCGGCAGGGCGGAGGTGTGGTTGCCCGCGCTCAGGCTGACATGTTCTGGGCGAATGCCCACAATGACCTCTCGCCCGGCATGGCCGTTGATGGGCCCACCCAGCTTAATCTCGGCATTGCCGATGCGCGCGCCGCTTTCGGTCAACACGCCCTTGATCTGGTTCATGGGCGGCGAGCCCAAGAACCCAGCCACAAAGGTGTTGGCAGGGTTGTTGAACAGATCCATGGGCGTGCCCACCTGCTCGATCCGGCCGTCATTCATTACCACGATGCGGTCCGCCAGCGTCATCGCCTCGACCTGGTCATGGGTGACGTAAATGGATGTCACACCCAGACGGTTGTGCAGCCGCTTGATCTCGGCGCGCATCTGAGTGCGCAGCTTGGCATCCAAGTTGGACAAGGGCTCGTCAAACAAAAAGACCTTGGGATGGCGCACAATCGCCCGGCCCATGGCCACGCGCTGGCGCTGACCCCCGGACAGATCTGCAGGTCGCCTGTCCAGATATTCGGACAATTCCAAGATCTCGGCCACTTCGGCAATGGTGGTTTTGATCTGCGCGCGCGGCATGCGCCGAATGCGCAAGCCAAAGGCCATGTTGTCGGCCACGTTCAGATGGGGGTAAAGCGCATAGTTTTGGAACACCATGGCCACGTCCCGATCTTTGGGGGCGATCCGGTTCATGCGCTTGTTGTCGATGGTCAGGTCACCTTGGGTGATCTCCTCCAAGCCGGCGATCATCCGCAAGGTCGTGGACTTGCCGCAGCCCGAGGGGCCGACGAGCACGACGAACTCTTTCTCTTCAACATCAAGGTGGATGCCATGCACCACCTGCACAGCTCCATAGGCTTTGACGAGTCCGTCCAGGCGTACGCCGGCCATTTTCCCTCCCAGAGCGCATGGTTGCGCGGCATCTTTGGTGATTCGAGCACCTTGCAGACAGGTATACTCGGCGTATTTCTAGTATACTAGTCTGGCATACTAGTTTTTTTCTGCCAAGCCTGTTACGAAGACGTGCGGAGGGAGCGATACCATGGACCAAGCAACTCAGATCAGCGAGCGCCGGACAAGCGTTGATGACATCTTCGATGCCTTGCACAGCGACATTGTCACGTTGCAGCTTAAGCCCGGGGACCGCATTTCCGAGGCGGAGATCGCAGCGCGCTTCAACGTATCACGCCAACCGGTGCGTGATGCGTTCAACCGATTGTCCAACCTAGATCTGTTGCTGATCCGCCCGCAGCGCGCGACTGAGGTGCGTCGCTTCTCGATGCGCGAGATCGAAAAGTCCCGCTTTGTGCGCGCGGCTGTCGAGACCGAAGTGCTGCGCAGGGCCAGCCAGCACTGCTCGGAAGCGGACGGGCATATCCTGGACGCGGAGATTGGCAAGCAACGCACGGCCTTGGACGCGGGCGACTGGGAAGGGTTCGGACAGCTCGATTACAGCTTCCATAAAACGCTGTGCCGCGTGGCAAAGGTGGATTTCGCCTTCGATGTTATCATGGAAGAAAAGGCCAAGGTGGACCGATTGTGCATTCTAGGCCTTTCGAAAGAGCAGCGCATTCCCGACCTAATTGAGGATCATCTTGCCATTGCTAACGCGGTCAAATCCCATGATGCGGAAGGGGCGGTTACGGCTGGGCTTCATCACCTCTCGCGCCTAGATCAAACGATCGAGCGGATATCCCAGACCAACGCCAACTATTTCGAACGCAGTCCCACGTAAGCCGCGTCGCAGCGCCGCCCCAAGGGGCATATGCCCGTCTGAGACCAAGTGCAGCGCGGGACTTGGATGGACCCGATGAGTGTACCCTCGCCGTCTGCCCAGACCAGGCCCTTGCCCGGGGCCGGTGCGGTTGTGGCGCTGTCCTGGCCGATGACGTTGAAGGCCATGTTCTTGCACGGCACGGTGGTCATCGATGGTTGGCTGGTCTCCTCTTTGGGCGAGGAACCTTTGGCGGCCATGGGATTGGCCGTGGCCGTGGGCGGCTTGGTCTCTGGTGCGATCTTCGCGTTCTCCAATGCGCTGCAATTGCGCACGGCCCAGGCCTTTGGCACCGGCGATGCGGTGTTTCGAAAGTCGGTCCTGGCCTCGGGCCTGACGGTGGGCCTGTGTTTTGGTGTCGCCGGGGTGCTGGCAATCTTTTTGTTCGGTCAAACCCTGTTGTCGGCGATTGCGCCCAGTCAAACCTTGGCGGACCAGGCTTGGACTTATCTTTCGATCTTTTCGATTGTTTTGCTGGCGGAGGCTGTAGGCCAGAACCTCGCCAGCCATTTTAACGGGTGTGGACGCTCCAAGCTGCCCCTGGTCGGCTATTGCCTGTCCGTGCCCGTGAACATCACGCTGAGTGCAGCACTGATCCATGGGCTGTGGGGCTTGCCCGCCCTTGGCATCACCGGTGCGGCCCTTGGCAGTGCTGTGGCGGTCGCCATTCAAGCGATGTATCTTGCCCTTCAACTGTGGCGCATCGAGGGGGCGTTGTGGCGCGTGCCCGGCTGGCGCAACGGCACGTATGCTGCCACGCTCAAACGGCACTTGGCCTTTGCCTGGCCCATCGCCATCACCTTTATCAGCGCCAACTATGCCTCGCGCGTGTGCATGTTGATCTATGCGCAGATGAGCCTCAGCGCCTTTGCCGCCATGACCTTGATCATGCCGTGGATCATGGTGGCGGGCACCATTGGGATGCAATGGGCGCAGGCCACGGGCATTCTGGTTGCTCAGTTGCTGGGCGAGAAGCGCAGCGCGCAGGAGTTGGATCGCTTTTTGTCCGCCGGGTGGCGCGCCTCGTTCGGGGCCGCCCTGGCGGTCGCTTTGGGTTATCTGGGTATTTGCTTGGCCTCTGGCGTGCTGTACCCAGCACTTGATGCCGAGACGCGCCGCATTCTCTCAGGATTTGCGGTGGTCCTAGTGGTGCTGCCCTTTCCCAAGCAGTCGAACGCGATTTGCGGCAATACCCTGCGCGCCAGTGGCGATACGATCTATGTGATGCATCTGTTTGTGTGGACGCAATGGGTGTTTCGTGTGCCCGCAACCCTGCTGGCAGTGCTGTATTACGACCTGCCTGCGGTCTGGGTTCTGTCCCTTTTGTTTTGGGAGGAGATCCTGAAATTTCCGTTGTTTCACTCCAGGCTGTGGAAAGGCCGCTGGAAGCGTGCGGACGTTACGTCATGACAGGCCGAATTTGGCCAAAGCGCACCGCCAGCCCAATGAGGAGCACGCAATGAAGATCACCGATGCGCAAGTTTTTGTGGGCGGGCCAGGCAAAAATTATGTGACGCTGAAGGTCCAAACGGACCAAGGGGTTTATGGGCTGGGCGATGCGACGCTCAACAACCGCGAAACCCTGCCAGCGGCCTATTTGCGCGATTACCTGATCCCCGCTTTGATCGGGATGGACCCAAGGCGGACCGAAGACATCTGGCAGTTCTTCTATCGCGGGGCGTATTTTCGCGCAGGACCCATCGCCATGGCGGCCATTGGGGCCATCGACACAGCGCTTTGGGACATCAAAGGCAAGCTTGCAAACATGCCGCTCTATGATCTGTTGGGCGGCAAAAGCCGGTCCAGCGCGCGGGTCTACGCCCATGCCACCGGCGCGGATTTGGAGGATCTTTGCGACAGTGTCGCGCGCTATGTGGAGGAAGGTTACCGCGCCGTGCGCGTCCAATGCGGCATCCCCGGCATGCCGTCGGCCAGCTATGCGGTGCCCGAGCGACGCAATGGTGGCCAAGACTATATCACCGATTTTTCGGGCATCCGCCCCAAGGTCGAGATTTGGGAGACCGGGCGTTATATGCGCTACATGCCCGACGCTCTGGCCGAAATCCGTGCGCGGTTCGGGCCGGACTTGGATCTGCTGCACGACGTTCACCACCGTCTGCTGCCGCGCGAGGCGGCGGAGTTTGCCAAAACGGTGGAGCCTGTGGGCCTCTACTGGTTGGAAGATCCCACGCCTGCGGAAGATCAAGAGGCGCTGCGCCTCATTCGCCAGCACAGCACGACGCCCATCGCCATTGGCGAAGTCTTCAACTCGATCTGGCATTGCAACAGGCTGATCGAGGCCGAGTTGATCGACTTTATCCGCGTGGCCGTGGCCTATGCGGGGGGCATCACCCCCACCCGTCGCATTGTTGATCTGGCCGGGGTGCACCATGTGCGCACGGGCTTTCATGGGGCGCCCAGCCATTCCCCGATCTCGATGGCCGCGCAAGCCCATCTGAATGCCTGGGCGCCGAACTTTGGCATCCAAGAGTATCTGGTGCTGGGCAGTGCGGCCTGCGACGCGCTCTTTCCCTCGCGCCACGAGATGCGGGACGGCGCGTTTCACGTCAGCGATGCACCGGGTCTGGGCGTTGAATTTGATGAGCAAGAGGCCGAGCGCTACAGCTATCAGCCCGGCAGCCACCCCGTCGTTCGGTTGGAGGATGGGACGCTGTGGAACTACTAGGTTTCCCCATCAGCAAAGGCGGCCGCTAGGGCACGGGCGTGCCCGTCTCTTGCCTGGCCGCCCATTCGTCAAACACAAGCGTTGCACACAGTCCGCCTGTGGGTCTGTTGGACAAGTCAAGCGTGCCGCCTGCGTCCCCTGCCAAAAGCTTTGCAATGGCAAGGCCAAGGCCGGTTCCAGACGCGCCAAGGGTCCGGGCATCATCCAGGGTGACAAAGGGCAAAAGCACCTTTTCAAGCTTATCCTCCGGCAGTCCTGGCCCGTTGTCCATCACGCGAACGGTGGGGGGGGTGGCCGCAACGTCGATGCGCACCTGGGTTCCAAATTTCAGGCCATTGTCCACGAGGTTTTCGATCACACGCTCGAACGAGGTCGGGTCCATCCAGATAACGGCTGTCTCGCACGGGCCCAGGGTGACCTGGGCCGTGTCCTTGTCCGCGACCCAATCGCGCAGAAAGCCCGCGACCTCCAAACGCGCGCCCTGTGCGCCTTGGGCGCCATCGCGGGCGAACTCCAAACTGTTTTCGACCATCGCGCCGATCTTTGTGATGTTGCGCTCCAGCGGTGCGCGGACAGGGGCTGGCGTATCCTCGGCCAGCAGGGTCAGGCGTGTAAGATAGGTGCGCAAATCATGTCCAAGCGCCCCCAGCATCAGTGTCTGACGTTCCAAAAGATCCGAGATCCGGCGCTGCATATCGTTGAAACTGGTGGTCAGTGCGCGAAGTTCGGGCGCGCCCTTGGGCGCCACACCCACCGGGATGCCGTCCTTGCCAAACCGCTCCACCGCTTTGGCCAGGTGTTCGAGGGGCTTGGTCTCGCGGCGGACCGCGAACAACACAATCAGCGAGGCGATCAAACCAAGGAACCCGGAAAACCACCCAATGGGGACGGAGTATATTTGCGTCAAAAGATCGTCTCGCGTCTCAAGGGACAGCACCCGCCCGTCGGAAAGACCCACCAGGATACGTATGGGAAAGCGGGTCCAGACCGTGGTGTCCCTGCGGCGCATCTCCCAGGTTTGCCCGGTCTCGGGCACATCGACAAAAATGGCAAAAGGGCGATCCCCGAAAACCTCGGCATAGCCTTCGAAACGGGTCTGCAAGATGCCCAGGGTGACATCGGGTTGTGCCAGTTCAAACACCTCAGCCTCCACCACATCGACACGCAGGTCGGGGCTGTTCAAGGCCACCAGCGCTTGGTTCAGATCGCCAGAACCTTCCACCAGGGCGATCATGGCCGCCACGCGCTGGGGCAGGGGAAACCGATAACCAGGCTCATCACCGCCAGCGCGATCTGTGATGTAAAGCCAGGCGAGCCCGATTTGGATGGCCATAAGCGCAACCGCGATGATCGCGGCAAGCCGGGCCAGATGTCCCAGGCGCAGCGTCATGGACGGCTGAGTTCAGCCGCAAACAGATAGCCTGCGTTGCGGATCGTTTTGATCACCGTGGGATGTTTGGGATCATCCCCCAGTTTTGCCCGCAAACGGCTGATTTGCACATCAATCGTGCGGTCAAAATGGTCTGCGCTGCGCCCTTGCGCGAGGTCCATCAATTGGTCGCGCGACAGCACCCGCCCTGGATGGGACAAAAACGCCCGCAGCAGTGCAAATTCGCCCGAGGTTAAAATCAGGTCCCGGCCTGCGCGCGTGACCGCGTGGCGGGCCAGATCCACCTCCACGTCGGCAAAGCGCACACAGGTCTGGTTGGGCTGGGCTTGGGGCTGGACCCTGCGCAGAATGGCGCGAATGCGTGCCACCAGCTCTCGCGTGCCAAAGGGTTTGCCCAGGTAATCATCTGCCCCCACCTCTAGGCCGATGACGCGGTCGATCTCCTC
>JBCBNR010000146.1:0-7402 GCA_039821665.1 Pseudomonadota bacterium | reverse complement strand
AATGTGGATTTGCCTGAGCCGCTTTCGCCCACAACGCCCATCACTTCGCCCGGGAACAAATCGAAGCTCACCGACCCACAGCCCAGGCGCGGCCCATATGTCTTGGTCACATCGCGAACTTGCAAAAGTGGGGTCATGCCGCGTCCTCCCCGCTCATCGGGCCGCGATGGCCTGCTGCACGGCGCGCCTCGCAAAAATCGGTGTCCGAACAGACGAACATGCGCCCGCCGTCATCATCCACGATCACCTCGTCCAAATACGAACTGTCCGCGCCGCACAGCGCGCAGCAGCCCTGCGCCTTGGACGCTTCGAACCGGTAGTCTTCGAAGTCCAGCGAAACCACATTGGTGTAAGGCGGCACCGCGTAAATCCGCTGCTCGCGCCCGGCCCCGAACAGTTGGATGGCAGGCGAGTTCAGCTTGGGGTTGTCAAACTTCGGAATGGGCGACGGGTCCATCACATAGCGCCCTTCTACCTTCACCGGATAGGCATAGGCCGTAGCGATCTGACCGTGGCGCGAGATATCCTCGTAAAGCTTCACATGCATCAGGCCATAATCCTCCAACGCATGCATGCGGCGCGTTTCCACCTCCGAGGGCTCCAAGAAACGCAAAGGCTCGGGGATGGGCACCTGATAAACCAAAATCTGGCCTTCACTCAGCGGTGTCTCGGGGATGCGGTGGCGGGTCTGAATGATCGTGGCCTCACGGGTGTCCGTGGTCACGTCCACATCCGCTGTGCGCTGAAAGAACTTGCGAATGGACACCGCATTTGTCGTGTCATCTGCGCCTTGGTCGATCACTTTAAGTGTATCAACGGGCATCAGGCAGGCCGCAGTGACCTGCACACCGCCCGTGCCCCAGCCATAGGGCATCGGCATCTCGCGGCTGGCAAACGGCACCTGATAGCCCGGCACGGCCAGCGCCTTAAGCAGGGCACGCCGGATCATCCGCTTGGTCTGCTCGTCGAGATAGGCGAAGTTATACTCACTCATGGCGCGTGCCTCGTTTGCGTCACATTTCGCCAGCCCAATGCTCGCGTGGGTAGGGGGTATGTCGTATGGACACGTTTGTTTACAAAGCCATAGCTGCGGCTTGGATCATCGCTTTGGTGGTTTTCTTGGTCGTGTATTTGATCTCGCGCAACCGGGCTTACGACCCCAAGCGCGGGCGTAACCAGCGCTTTTCCGGCCGCTCTTCCGAAGGCGGGGATGGCTGGTTGGATTTGTTTGACGGGGATGGGGGCGATGGTGGCGGGGACTGACATCACTCAGCCGCCTTAGTGGCTGCATCCGCCTCAGCTCGGATCTTGCGGATCAGTTCAAGCTCGGCCTGGAAGTCCACATAGTGGGGCAGCTTGATGTGCTCTAGAAATCCGGTCGCCTGGACGTTGTCGCAATGGTAGAGCACGAACTCTTGGTCTTGAGCCGGCGCACCTGTCTCTTCGCCCATTTCCTCCGCCCTAAGGGCACGATCCACCAGGGCCATCGAAATGGCCTTGCGCTCGGACTGGCCGAAGACCAGGCCATACCCGCGCGAGAATTGCGGCGGCTCGGTCTTTGAGCCCGCAAATTGGTTCACCGTCTCACACTCGGTGACCAGGATCTCGCCGATACAGATGGAAAAGCCCAGTTCGGGGATCTCCATCTCCACCTCCACGATGCCGATGCGCAATTCGCCCACAAAGGCGTGGTTGCGCCCATATCCGCGCTGGGTGGAATAGGCCATGCCCAACAAGAACCCCTCATCGGCGCGTGTCAGCGCTTGCAGGCGCAAGGGGCGCTTTGCGGGCAACTCCAACGGTGTGCGGGTCAGATCGCCCGGCACCTCATCAACCCGGGGCTCGTCTTGCATAAGGCCGTCTTTGTCCAGAAAGGCCGAGATACGCGGCGTGTCCGCTTGGTGTTCGACGGGCCGCACTTGGCGCGCGGGCAACTCGCCATCGGCGGCAAGCTTAAAGTCCAACAAACGGTGGGTGTAGTCGAAGGTGGGGCCAAGAACCTGCCCGCCCGGCGCGTCCTTAAAGGTGGCCGAGATGCGCCGGATGCACGCCATAGCCCCCGTGTCGATTGCCGTGCTCATCCCAAAGCGCGGCAACGTCGTGCGATAGGCACGCATCAAAAACACCGCCTCGATCATGTCCCCTCGCGACTGCTTGATGGCAAGCGCTGCAAGGTCTGGGTCGAACATCGAGCCTTCGGCCATCACGCGGGCCACCGCGATGCCCAATTGCTCGCGGATTTGGGCCAGCGACATGTCGTCCAGCGCAAGGTCGCCGCGCCGCATCTCGGCCAGCCAATCATGGGCGGCATCGATTGCCGCCTCGCCGCCTTTCACCGCCACATACATCTAAAGCACCTCCACCTGGGTGGAGCGAGGCAAGGCCATCACCTGATCCTCGCTGGTAAAAAGGGCATCGACGCCCAAGGGATAAAGGGCCGCGTTGCGCACAAACGGCCCAGCGTCAGGCAGATGGGCGTCTTGCGTGGTCTCGATGCCCGGACCGCTGAGGCGCACCGCCACCCCGTCGCCCAGCCCTGCACGCTCGACAATCAGCGTGGTGGAGCGGTCGGGATACTCGGGCGTGCCAATGGGATAGGGATCAAGCGGCGAAAGACTGTCCCACGCGCCCAACGCAAAGCTTGCCTCGCTTTGGCTGACCAACGGGGCGCTGGTGTGAAAGGTCACCCAACGCCGCAGATCAGGCGTGTCATGGGATGGGGCAAGATACAGCCCCGTATCCGGATCACACAAGGTCAACACCGCGCTCGCCGCGGCCCGCGACAGGCCATCAGGCCCGTGTCCACCATCAAGGATGTAGGTCCGACCCGGGCGGGCCATGGCGTCCATAATGGCGCGAAAGGCGCGTGCGGATTGCAAGGCCGGGTCGCTGAACCCACCGCTGAGCACGGCTGCTTCCATCAATCCTCTCCCCGCGCCATGGTGAAAAAGTCCACTTTGGTTTGCGCCGCCTTCCCAGCCGTCTCCGCCTTTTGCGCGGCCAGAGATTTGGCGATGGGCTCCAAGATCTGGTCTGCGATCCTGGTGGCCTCCTCGCCTTGCATCAGCGCGTCGATCAGCGCGCAATGCTCGGCTTTTTGTAGCGCGCGCCCTTGCACGTAGCCATGGCCCACGCGCCCATCCTCAAGCGTCAAACTGGCGCGTGTCACTGTCATCTCGCCCAGGTTAAACGGCGCACCGGTGCCCCCCTGACGACCGCGCACCATGACCGAGCCGATCTGAGGCTTGCGCAACCACGTAAACGCAGGAGAAAGCCCCAAACGGTCGAGCCCGTCGCTCACCTCAGCTTGCGGAGCAACAGCCAAAAGGCCTAACCAATCCTGGCGCTTGGCAAAGTCATATTTTTTGGACATATTACCAACTTGTTGGGGTGGGTTTATACAACTAGACAATAGCAGAATACCTCCCCTGTTCGAAGCGAATAATTGCGAAGTTTTGGTGACATGGGACGTACAGCACTCTGGACAGAAATTGCCGAAAGCCTGCGCCGCGACCTGAGCGAAGGGCGCTTTCGGGTGGGGGAGAAGCTTCCAACCGAGGCTGAGTTGTCAATCCGCTTCGGGGTAAACCGCCACACGGTGCGCAGGGCGCTTGCGGCCTTGGCCCAGGACGGCCAGGTTCACCCCAAACGGGGGGCCGGTGTGTTTGTGACGACCCCGCCCACAAACTATCCCTTGGGCAAGCGCGTGCGCTTTTCCCAGAATGTCGAGGCGTCGGGGCGCACCCCGGGGCGTACGATTCTGCAGATCGAGACCCGCTTTGCCACCGAAGAAGAAACCAAGGCCCTCAAACTGGGCATGGACGAGAAGGTGCATTTGGCCGAGGATATTACCCTGGCCGATGACGTGCCCATTGCGGTCTCGCTCTCGGCCTTTCCGGCAAAGGCTATGCCACGCTTTCCCGCTTTGTTGCGCGAACTGCGCTCCATCACCAAAACCCTCAGTGCTGTGGGTGTGGACGACTATACCCGCGCGCAGACCACCCTGACCGCTGTGGCCGCTACGGCCATCCAGTCCAGGCGTTTGCGGGTCAGCGAAGGCGCGCCGCTTCTTTACTCCGTCGCGGTGAACGTGGATAAGGATGGCACACCCATCGAATACGGGCGCACCTGGTTTGCCGGGGACAGGGTCAACATGTCGGTAACAGCCGACGCCTAAGGACATGTCCTTTACAGCGATTGTCATGGCCCGGTCATACTGACGTCATAGCCAGGGCGCGTGATCTGATCTGTGAAGTGAGTCGCTTTATGCCCACCCCGTTGCCCCCGTTGCGGCTGACCCATGCGCGGGTTGAAAAAGTCCGGTTTTCAGGACCGCTCGCTTGCCTTTGCGGACGGTGTGATCACAAAAGGCCCGTTTCGCGAGGTGGATCTCAGCGGATATTGGCTGTTGCCGGGAATTGTGGATCTGCATGGCGACGGGTTCGAACATCATCTGGCCCCACGTCCCACAGCCCCTTTTGAAAAGCGCGGCGGCCTTGCTTCTGCGGATAGAGAGCTTGCGGCAAATGGCGTCACCACAGCCTATTTTGCCCAAAGCTGGTCATGGGAAGGCGGCGTACGCTCGGAAGACTATGCCGAAGATTTGATGGACGCGCTGTCCAAGTACCGGGGCGAAAGCCTGTGCGACATCCGCCTGCAAATTCGATATGAGGTCTATCAGACCGCCACGGCGGAGCGGATGTTGGACGCCATGGCGCGCCACCATGTAGATTATGTGATCTTCAACGACCACCTGACAGAATCTTTGGATGCGGTGGACAAAAATCCCAACGAAATCACCGCTTGGGCCGCGAAACATGGGCGCACGACCCAGGAACACTTGGACATTTTAAACACCGCCAAAGGGTTTGAAGACCAGGTCGAAGGCACGCTGACCCGCCTGGCCGAGGCGTTTGAGGCGCGCGGAGTGCGCTTTGGCAGCCATGACGATGACACCGCCCAAAGGCGCGAGGGATATCATATGCTGGGCGCGAATATCTGCGAGTTTCCAACCAGCTTGGCCGCGGCGAAAGCCGCGCGCGATATGGGCGACCCGGTGCTGATGGGCGCGCCCAATGTGGTGCGCGGCGGCTCGCAATCGGGCAATATCGGCGCGGCAGACCTGGTCAAGCGCGGCCTGTGTCAGGCGCTGGTGTCCGACTATTACTATCCGGCCCTTGCCTCCGCGGCATGGCGGTTGGTCGATGATGGTATCTTGACCTTCGAAGACGCATGGCGGCTAATTTCCACAGGACCGGCAGAGGTGTTCGGCTTTACCGACCGGGGACGCCTGCGCAAAGGCCAACGCGCGGACATCGTGGTGATGAACCCGCAAACCCGCCGCATCGAGGCCACGATTTGTGCAGGTCATTTGGCCTATCTCTCGGGCGAGGCGGGGCGGCGGTTTCTTGGCGGCGGGGCAGAGGTGAAGCTGGCGGCGGAATAGCCGCTAGCCCTCATATTTGTCCAAAAACGCCTCTGCCGTTAGGGCCCGAAAATCCTCCAGCGCTGCGCGGATTTGCCCGTGGCCCCAATCCCACCACGCAAGCGCGATCATCCGCTCGGCTGTCCGCTCGTCATAACGCCTCCGCATGGGCTGCGCGGGCACGCCGGTGACAATGGTGTAGGGCGGCACGTCTTTGGTCACGATAGCACCCGCCGCCACCACCGCCCCATGACCCACGCTCACCTCGGGTCGAATGATGGCGTTGTGCCCGATCCAGGTGTCATGGCCAATGCGCAACCGGCGCGAGGCGCGGCGGGCAAAGAACGCTTCGTCATGGTCGGCATCCTCCCAATAATCGGCCGAGCGATACAGGAAGTGATGCAAACTCGCCCGGTCCATCGGGTGGTCCGTTGGGCCCAGCCGCGCAAAGCTGGCGATGTTGCAAAACTTGCCCACCTCGGCGTTGGCAATGTCCGCATAGCGCGCACAATAGGAATAGTCGCCAAGGGTGGAGTTCAAAACCACACTCCCGCGCCCCACCTCGGTATAGCGGCCCAGGGTGGCGTTCTTGATATGACAGTCTTGATGGATCAGAGGGTCTTCGCTCAGCGCTTTCATGGGTCTAGTACTCTCGCCTCTCTCCAGTCCATTTCAAAAACTGGCCTGTCTGATCCAAAGTCAGCCCCTCGGCCACACTCAGGATGCCTTGGGCCACGTCGCGCACCTCCAGATCCGCCTCCGCGCCGCCCATATCCGTGCGGACCCAGCCCGGATCGATATTGGCGACCGCGATCCCCGCGGGTTCCAACGCCGTGGCAAGCCCTTGCATTACTTTGTTCACCGCCGCCTTGGACGTGCGATATGCGATGCGATCCGGCTTGCGATAGCCCATATAGGCCATTTGGCTGGACACGGTCAGGATACGTGCAGATGCCGCACTGCGCAGCGCGGGCAAGGCCGCATGGGCAACCGCCAGAGGGGCCAGGGTGTTGACCTTCAGCGTGTGCGCAAAGCCGTCGAAATCCATGGACAGCGGGTGCTGTTGATCGTTCGCAGGGCCGATCACACCCGCATTGTTGATCAGAATGTCCAACGGCGCCAACTGGGCAAGCGCCGGGGCTAAACGGTCAAAATCAGTCACATCCAGCGGGATCGTCGCAACCCCCTGAGGGGCCGTGCCCGACCGCAAGGTGCCCGAGACATGCCACCCGCGCCGCAACGCCTCTTCGGCCATGGCCCGTCCAATGCCCCGGTTACAGCCAGTGATCAGGACATGGGTCATGACGCCAAGGCCGCGCCGGCGCTCATGGTTTCCAGTTTGGCGTAAGCGATCTCCGGATCCACCGCGCCAAAGCCCGCAAAGGTACCAAAGCCACAATCCGAGCCTGCCACCACCCGGTCCGCGCCAACGATCTGCACAAACCGCTCGATCCTTTGGCGCACCACTTCGGGATGCTCCACGAAATTGGTGGTGGTGTCGACTACGCCTGGCACCAGGATCTTGCTGTCAGGGATCTCGGCGCGTCGGTCGCGAAACACCGTCCACTCATGGGCATGGCGCGGGTTCGAGGTCTCAAACAGCAGGTAATCCGCCTGCACGGACATCAACGTGGAAAACACCTTGTCCATATCGATGTCGCACACATGGGGGCCCTCGTAATTGCCCCAACAGATATGCACGCGCACCCGCGCGGGATCGATACCGCTCAGCGCGTGGTTCAGCGCCTCCACATGGCCATCGGCAATCTTCACGAACTCCGCGTCCGACAAGTCGTGAAACAGCATATGCCGCGCCAGAGCAAGGTCCGGACAATCAAGCTGCAAATCCAGACCTGCGGCCACAATCGTCCGGTATTCCTCGGCCATCGCATCCGCAAGTGCGGTCATCAGCAGCGTGCCGCCGTCTCCGTCGTCGTCTTCCACAACGATGTGGCGCAATTCGGTGGTGCCCCGGGT
>JBCBNR010000145.1:0-7404 GCA_039821665.1 Pseudomonadota bacterium | reverse complement strand
CAAAGCGGGGTGGAAAGTTGGCGACCTGGATCTGGTGGAGGCCAATGAAGCCTTTGCCGCCCAGGCCTGTGCGGTGAACAAGGATATGGGCTGGGATCCTGAGATCGTGAACGTGAACGGCGGTGCGATTGCTATTGGCCACCCCATCGGGGCCTCGGGCGCGCGGGTGCTCAACACGCTTTTGTTCGAGATGCAGCGACGGGACGCAAAGAAGGGCCTTGCGACCCTGTGCATCGGCGGCGGCATGGGCGTTGCCATGTGTCTTGAGCGCGACTGACCGCTTCCAACAAATCAGCGCGGCCCGGATGTGATAGGGCCGCTGACGCCTACCCCAAAAAGGAGAGAATTATGGGACGGATCGCATTGGTCACCGGAGGGTCGCGCGGCATTGGCGCCGCCATTTCCAAAGCCTTGCATGCCGATGGCTGCACGGTTGCTGCCACCTACGCGGGCAATGAGAAAAAGGCAGCGGCCTTCACCGCCGAGACGGGCATTAAGACTTACAAGTGGAATGTCGCCAGCTATGACGAGTCCAAAGCGGGCATCGCCCAAGTGGAGGCCGATCTTGGCCCGATCGAGATCGTGGTGGCCAATGCGGGCATCACCCGCGATGCGCCCTTTCACAAAATGACGCCCGAGCAGTGGTCAGAGGTAGTCGACACCAACTTGAATGGTGTGTTCAATACCGTTCATCCGATCTGGCCTGGCTTGCGCGAGCGTAAATTCGGCCGCGTGGTGGTGATCTCGTCCATCAATGGTCAGAAAGGCCAGTTCGGTCAGGTGAACTATGCCGCCACGAAAGCGGGCGATCTGGGGATTGTGAAGTCCTTGGCGCAAGAGGGTGCGCGGGCAGGCATCACCGCAAATGCGATCTGCCCGGGCTATATCGGCACAGAAATGGTGCGCGCGATCCCCGAAGAGGTGCTGAACGCGAAAATCATCCCGCAAATTCCTGCGGGGCGCTTGGGCGAGCCCGAAGAGATTGCCCGCTGCGTCAGCTTTTTGGTGTCCGATGATGCGGGCTTTATCAACGGCTCGACCCTTTCGGCCAACGGCGCGCAGTTTTTCGTCTGAGCTTGCGGACGCGGGGGGGCGATGCCCCCTCGCGACGACATTTGCGCCCTTCGGGCGCGCAAAGGGGGCTTTGCCCCCTTTCGGCGGGCGGGGCCGCCTTTATCCCCCAGGATATTTTCACAAAGTGATGGGCCTGGCCCCTTGGGCGGAGGGCTTGCGCGCAAACCAGCGGCGCGCCTGTGCGACCAAGTCATAGAAGGCTTTGGAGCGTTCCAGCCGGGCGCGCTCTTGCGCCTCTTGCAGGGTTTTGGGGGCGGAATAGGGGCTGTTCATGGCTAAGTTCCTTTGTGCAAGATCTGCTGATCTGTTTGCGTTGAACTGAACATAGGCTGGGCTTCAACGCGCGACAAACGAGACTTGTGCGTGCATCAGTTTAGTTTTACTTAAGTGAAATGCGTGATCGACTGCCCCCTTTGACGGCCTTGCGTGCCTTTGCCAGTGCCGCGAGGCATATGAGTTTCGCCAAAGCGGCGGAGGAACTGTCGGTGACGCCTGCGGCTTTGAGTTTTCAAATCAAATCTTTGGAGACGCATCTGGGTGCGCCGCTCTTTGTGCGCCTCAATCGGGCGGTGGCGCTGACCCCTTCGGGGCAGGCGCTGGCACCTTTTGCCCAGGATGGCTTTGACCTTTTGTCCCAAGGCTGGCAGGCCGCCCGGCGCGCGCTGGACACCGGCGTGCTTACGGTGACAGCGGGCCCTGCCTTCACCGCCAAAGTACTTGCGCCGCGTCTGTTCAAGTTCGGGGCCGCCCATCCCGAGATCGAACTGCGCTTCGCGGCCACCTTGAGGCTGCTAGATTTCGACCGTGACAACGTGGATCTGGCGATCCGCTTTGGGTTGGAGCGGGACGTGCACCTATTTTCCGAGCCGCTTTACAAAGGCTGGATCAGCCCAATGATGCATCCGGATGTGGCGGCCCGGGTTACAACACCTCAAAGCCTGCTGGATGAGGTTTTGATCCACGATGACAGCCTGTCGTTTCTGTCCGCGAACCCGGATTGGGCGCGTTGGTTTGCCCATGCGGGCGTGGCCCATGGGCCCCTCAAAGGCCCCCGTTTCAGCCAAGCGGACCATGCGATCGACATGGCCTTGGCGGGAGAGGGCGTTGTTTTGGGGCGCAGTTCCATCGCCCTATCGGCCCTGCATTCCGGTGCCCTGGTCGCGCCTTTTTCCCTGGCTTTGGGCAGCGACGCGCATTATCGCATTGTCTGCGCGCAAGGGCGCGAGGACATGCCTGCGATTGCTGCGTTTCGGGCGTGGATCAAGGCAGAGATGGACGCGGAGACCGCGCTGAGCACGGACCGCAATATCGTGATGGTGGGATAGACAGGCGATGCGCATCGGCATTCTTGAAGCGGGTAAGATGATGGATGTGGTGGCCGCCAAGCACGGGGCTTACCTCAAGCTTTACACCGACCTTTTGCACCTGGCGGACCCGGAGATCACGACCTTTGGGGTTAAGGTGGTGGATGGGGTGATGCCGACCACGACCAAAGCGGCAGATGGCTGGCTGATCAGCGGCTCTCGCAACGGGGTCTATGACGGCGCGCCTTGGATCACGGCACTTTGCGGGTTTTTGCGGGCCTGTGTGCAGGACGGGGTGCCGTTGGTGGGCATCTGCTTTGGCCACCAATTGATGGCCCAGGCTTTTGGGGGGCAGGCGGAAAAGTCGCCCAAAGGCTGGGGGTTGGGTGTGCATGACTACACCCCTGTCACGCCGCTGAGTTGGGCCCCGGCCCTGTCACAGCAATGGAGCGGTCACGCAATGCATCAAGACCAGGTGACAGCCCTGCCCCAGGATGCAACCTTGCTGGCCCGCTCGGACTTTTGCCCCAACGCCGCCCTGGCCTATGGGTCGTTGGAGCGGCCCTATGCGCTCAGCGTGCAGTCGCACCCCGAGTTCAGCGCGGGCTTGGTGGAGGATATGATCCTTCACCGTTTGGACGGGATCGTGCCAGCGCCCGTGATCGCGGGGGCTCGCGCCCGATCAGGGGCACCGGTGGACAATCTGGCCTGGGCGCAGACGGTGGTGGCTTTTTTCAAGCGCCACCACGCAGCAAAGGGATTGGCCGCCTAATTCGGCGATAGCCTCGCTATCTCGTCTTTGAGCTGCAATTTTCGTCGTTTGAGGTCGGCGATGGTAAGATCGTCGGCGCTGGGATGGCGCTGTTCCTTTTCGATCTTTTGTCCCAAGAGTTCATGTTTCTTCTGCAATTCTGTCAGATGCGAACTCAAGCTCATCGAGCGACCTCCTGTTTTTTCGTCAGAGGTTCAGTCGAGCACAGTTTTCTGAGTCTGTCACGACTTAGGTGTCTAGACTTCTAGACATTCTCAAAGCAGCCCCCCGGCGCAGAACCTCTTCGGCGGCGGAGGAAAACGCGCCCGCGTCCTCGGCATGGCTTTCGCCCTGGTGCAACACCAGCGGGGCCAGCAGCCTCAGTGGGCCCGCGCGTCCCTTGCGCGCCTGGGAAATCACCCTTTGCGCAGGTTGTCCGGGGCGGGGGCTGAGCGGCAGCACTGTTATGTCACCGCACCGTCCGGCAAAACCTGCCAAAACCTCCCCCAACCGCCAAGTTGGCAGAATGACCGTGATTGACCCGCCGGGCGCGCAGCGGCGTGCGGCGCAGTCGAACCACTGGGCCAGCGGTGTGTCCTCGCGATTGGCCTGGTCGCGCGTTGGGTTCGGGGCCGCAGGGGCGTGGCTTGGCTGATAGGGTGGGTTCATCAGAACATGCTGATACGTGGCCGCGCGCACCACCCCCGGCAAATCCGTCAAATCCGCGGTGACAATCTGCGCATCGGGCAGGTTTCGAGCCGCATAGGAGGCAAGGCTCGCCACCCGTTCCACCCCGGTGCAGTGCAGGCCAGGCACCCGTGCGGCCAAACAGGCCAGCGCAGTGCCGACCCCGCAGCCCAGTTCCAGCACCCGATCGCCTGCCTGCGCAGGCACGGCGGCGGCCACAAGCACAGGGTCGGTTCCTGCCCGGTACCCTTGCGCGGGCTGTGCGATGTGCACCTGCCCACCCAAATAGGCATCGACCCGCATCTCAGTCACCCGGGGGTGACGTCCAAATTGTTGTCCGACAGGATCGCGCGGCCCCGAAACGCGTCTTGCCGGGCCACCAACATGCGACGAGGGAACACACCGATGGACCCTTCCATCACGCTCATATGGACGTCCATAACGAAGCACTCTATGTCCTCAGCACGGAGCAGGGCCGTGGCAAAGGCGATCTCGGTCGGATCCGTGGTGCGCAGGATTTCGATCATGGCACCAGTCGTAACGTTTGCGCCCCGCTGCGTCGAGGGTGTGTGGGTGATGCAATGAACGAGACCCCCGTCCAACCCCCCTTCGAAGCGCTGCAAAGCCTTTTGTCGGACGAGATGTCGGCGGTGAATGCGCTGATCCAGACGCGCATGGCCTCGGAGCATGCGCCGCGCATTCCCGAGGTGTCTGCGCATTTGATCAATGCGGGCGGCAAGCGCCTGCGCCCGCTGCTGACCTTGGCGGTGGCCAAAATGTGCGGCTACCAGGGCGATCACCACATCAAACTGGCCGCAACGGTGGAGTTTATTCACACCGCAACCTTGCTGCATGATGATGTGGTGGATGAAAGCAATCAGCGCCGGGGGCGGCCCACGGCCAACCTTTTGTGGGACAACAAATCCTCTGTCCTGGTGGGCGATTACCTTTTTGCGCGCGCCTTTCAATTGATGGTGGAGACGGACAGCCTGCGCGTGCTCGATATCCTCTCGAACGCAGCCGCCGTGATTGCCGAGGGCGAGGTGCTGCAACTGTCCGTGGCCCAAAGCCTTAAGACGACGGAAGACGTCTATTCCCAAGTGATCAGGGGCAAAACCGCCGCACTGTTTTCCGCCGCCACCGAAGTGGGTGGGGTGATCGCTGGCGAGGACGAGACCACCGTCGCGGCCCTGTTTGCCTATGGCGACGCGCTGGGGATGAGCTTTCAAGTGGTTGACGATCTGCTGGATTACGGCGGCGTCAGCGCCCAGATGGGCAAGAATATCGGCGATGATTTCCGCGAGCGGAAGATGAGCCTGCCGGTCATCCGCGCGGTTGCCGCCGCCACCCCGGCAGAGCGGGATTTTTGGGTGCGCGTTATCGAAAAAGGCGACCAGCGCGACGGGGACCTGGAGGCGGCACTGGCCCTGATGGCCAAGCATGGCGCGCTGGAAGGCACGCGGGCTCAAGCGCTCGACTGGGCCGAGAAAGCCAAGGCGGCGCTGCGTCCCCTGCCCGCCTCGACGCTGAGGGACCACCTGATTTCTTTGGCGGATTTCGTGGTTAGTCGGGTGACGTAAGCCCAGGCAGGATATCGGTTGCAGCCACCCACCAATTAGGATGCTGCGCGCGCAGCTGGGCCGCAGCGTCGAGGGCGGGCTGCTGATCCGGATAAAGCCCGAAACATGTCGCGCCCGAGCCTGACATGCGCGCAAGCGCACAGGCTTTCGTTTCGCCCAAGGCGCTCAGCACGCGCGCGATCACCGGCGCTTCGTCCACCGCGGGGGCTTGCAGGTCGTTGCGAGTCGCCGCCGTCAGCCACGCGGTGAAGTTTGCAAAGTCCCGCGGCAGGTCCAGCGGAGTGGGCAGGGCCCCGTTGTGCTTGTCGGCCAGGGCCGCAAAGATACGGGGTGTGGGGATGTGCACGCCCGGATTGGCCAGCACCATCCACATCTGCGGCAAAGAGGCCGGCAGCGCCGTCACCTCCTCGCCAATGCCACGCATCCGGCAGGGTTGCGCTTGCCAGCAGACGGGCACATCCGCACCCAGGCCTGCGAGCGACCGCGCCCCGGGCACATCAACGCCCCATAGCGCCTTGAGCGCGCGCAAAGCCGCCGCCGCATCGGACGACCCCCCGCCGATGCCCGAGGCCACGGGCAGTGTCTTCGTCAAATGAAGGGCAGCGCCTTGTCCCGCTGGGCGGATCAGCTCCGCTGCGCGCAGCACCAGATTGTCGTCACCCGCCCCCAGATCAAGGGAAAACGGCCCTGAGATGCTGAGCGACAGGGTAGAGGCCGGTTCAACCTCCACCAGATCGCCCAGGCGGGTGAACACGACCAGACTGTCGAGCATGTGATACCCGTCAGGCCGCTGGCCTGTTACATGCAAACACAAGTTGATCTTGGCAGGCGCGAGGCCGGCGGGCAGGCTCACCCCCTAGCCATCATCATTGGCGGTCTCGGTGACGGGGGCCTCCGCCTCCTCCTCGGCAAGGACGACATCCAGGCCCACCTCCAATTTGCGACGAATGCGCTGCGCGTCCTCTGGCTCGGGCTCGAAAGACAGGGCGCGACGCCATTGGAACTCCGCCTCCAACGTGCGGCCCACCATCCAGTACACATCCCCCAGATGGTCGTTGATGATCGGATCGATGGGCGCCAATTCCACGGCCCGTTCCATGGGGGCGACCGCCTCTTCAAACTTGCCGATCCGGTACAGCACCCAGCCCAAACTGTCGGTGATGTAGCCATCCTCGGGGCGCTGTTCTACCGCTGTTTCGATCATCCCCAACGCTTCGTCAAAGTTGCGGCGAAGCTCAACCAGCGAATAGCCGAGATAGTTGAGAACCAATGGCTGATCAGGCTCGATCTCCAACGCTTTGCGGAAATCCGCCTCGGCCTGGTCCCAGCGATCCGTGCGCTCGAACGTGATCCCCCGCGAATAATACAGGAACCACCCCGCGCGCTCACCCAACAGATCCAAGGCGTCCGTATAAGCGACCGAGGCTTTGTCGAACGCCTCCGTCCGGCGATACAGGTCACCAAGGGCCACACGCACATCGGCGTTCTGGGGGGATTTGCGGATCAGGGCTGTCAGCACCTCCGCCGCCTCGTCCTCGCGCTCATCCGCAAAGAGGGCATCTGAACGCCCGATTTCAGCGGTGTCGAAAAGGGACGAGGTCGGCTCGATCTTGGCGTATTCCTTGGCCGCCAGGTCATACTGGCGCTGCTGTTGCAAGATGTCAGCGGCGAGCAACGCCGCCTCCTCCACCAGGGGCGACATATGTTGGGCCACGCGCGTGTAAACCAGGGCCCGGCGGTCTGCCTGCTCGCGCGACAAGGCACCGGCCAGCAGCAGTACAGCCTCGGATGCGCCTTCCGCAGGCTCGCGGATCACGTCGAACGCAATCTCTTTGCCTGCGCGCAGATCTGCCGCAAGCTGGGGGATCGCCTCGCCACCAAACCCCATGGCAAGGGCTGCATCGATGGCCGAAAGCGCATCGTCCCGGCGGTCCAGCTCAGCAAGGATCTGCGCATGTGCGATCACCGCCGCGGCATTGACATAGCGCGGCCCATTCTCGTCCCCGGC
>JBCBNR010000144.1:0-7416 GCA_039821665.1 Pseudomonadota bacterium | reverse complement strand
CATCCGCTCGCCCTTGCGCCGATGCAAGAGGCCGCAAGCGCCTTAATCGGCCAGCATGATTTCACCACCTTTCGCGCGGCCATGTGCCAGGCCGCCTCGCCCATCAAAACGCTCGACCGGTTGGAGATCTCTCAATCGCCGTGCCTGGGCGGCGTGGAGACGCTGTTTTGTCTGGACGCGCGCAGTTTTCTGCACAACCAAGTCCGGTCGATCGTGGGCACGTTAGAGCGGGTGGGCGCAGGGGCCTGGCCCGTCGAACAGGTGGGCAAAGCACTGGCCGCGCGCGACCGGGCGGCCTGTGGGCCGGTCTGCCCGCCCATGGGCCTGTATCTCGCGCATGTGGACTATCCCACCGACCCGTTCGCATCATGAGCGAGATCATCCTCAACAGCCCCCATGGCACCGCGCGTTTTGAGCCCACATGCGGGCGGCTGAGCTTCTTGCGCCTCGCCCCGCGAGCGGAGGGGCTGTTGCACACCGCCCCTTGGGTGTTCGAGGATCGCACACTTGATCTGCCCTTGGTGGAGCAGGGCCTTGCGGGGGATTTCTTTTGTGCGCCCTTCGGCGCCTCGTCCCATGCCCCCCTTCATGGCTGGACCGCAAACAGCGCTTGGAGGGTGCGGCCAAGCACAGGCGCGCTGACCGCTCGGTTGAAGCGCCAGGTCCAAGGCGCGCGGATCACCAAAACGCTGGCCTTCGCGTCCGCGCCCGCGCTGATCCAGACCCACATAATCGAAGATGGCAGCGGCCCCCTGCCAGTGGCCCATCATCCCATGGTGCGCGCAGCGGGGCGCACCTGGCTCAGCTTCTCTCCCAAAGCCTATGCCGCGACCCTGCCCGACCCGTTGGAGCTTGGGCGCAACTGGCTTGCACCGGGGCAAAAGGCCCCCTTGGATGGACTGCTGGACCGCAATGGCGCGCCCGCAGCGCTCGACGCCTATCCCGATGTCCCCAAGGTCGAAGAGTTCGTGGTGCTGGTGGAGGCTGACCCCGAGGGCCTGGGCTGGACAGCTGTGTTGCGCGAAGGGCGCGACGACATGATCTTAGTGCTCAAGAACACTGCGAACCTGCCTGCGACCATGCTGTGGATATCCAATGGCGGGCGGGACGCGCCGCCCTGGGACGGGCGGCATGTGGGTGTGCTGGGGATCGAGGATGGGCACCCACCGCTGGCCCATGGCGACCTGATGCCGCCCGGGCGCGCGGCACTGTCCCTGGGCGGGCAGCTGACCACGCATCACGCGCTTTTGCATCTGCCCCGGCCCAAGGGTTGGACCCATGTCAACGACATCACCCTGGCCGACGACACCTTGCGCGTCGAAGGCCCCCTGGGGGCCAGCCCCTTGAGCCTTCCCCTCTCAGCCGCCGCTTTGGGGCTTTAGCCCGGGTCGCCGCTGCGCTGGCGATATCCCTGAAGGGGCTTATAGGGCAGCCGCCCAGCGCCTGCTTTTTCCACAATCGGGGCAGGCGTGGCGTAAACGCCCCTGCTCTCGGCACTGATCGCCACATGCTCCACCGCGCCGGGCACCCCAAGATTGCTGAGCGGATCGCGGGTCTTGTGCCAGGGCTTGAGGAGATCCGCCACAAGGCGAGCGGTCTGTGCGCAGGCCATGCTGGTGCCCGACTGAAATACGACCGAGCCGCTGCGCGTGCCCGCCGCCATCACCCCCGGCTTTGCGCGCGAGGTATCCCCCGCCGCCGCGACATTCGGCCGTTCGACAACCTGGGGCAGCAGCGGCGAAAGGTGCATCTCTCCAAAGCCGGAGGCGGAATAGGGTGCGCTCCGCTCGCTCTGGACCTCATAGGCCCCCACCCGGCAGGTGGTCACGCCGGTTGCAATGGCGTTCATCGTGCCCCGTCTGCGCAGGTTGGACGCTGGCGCTACAAGCTCGCCGTCTGTGTCGAGCAGATCGCCCCGCGCGTCATGCACACGGTACGCGTCGTCTTCGAAGAACGAGGGCACCCCGCGATCTGGGCCAACGCCGATGGTGTCATCCCGTTGGATGGACAGATCCAAGATCACGTGCATGTCGGTGTCCACTTGCAGCCTCAAACCCCAGGCCCCGGGCGACACCGTTGCGGCACCCGGGCTGCGCGATGCGGTGGGCGACAGGGCCAAAAGCAACCGAACGCGGCCGGATTTGGACGTTGCATGGTTCTGGCGATCGCAATAGAGGCGGCCCGCCGGTGCCCCCCCGCCCACGGGCAGCAGATCCACGCTTTGCCCCACATTCAAAGAAGGCGCGCCCAGCACAGTACCATCGGGCAAGGTCAGCTCTAGCTGCGGCACTTTGGTGGCGAGGGCATCGCTGTCCAAAAAGCGCGGCATCCAAACCTCCAAGTACGAGGTCGAGAAATCCTGTGGTGGCAAGCGCCATGTCAGATCCTCGCTTTCGCCTTGCTTCAGGGTGATCTGGGCCTGGGTCTGATCCAGGTTGTTGTTGCCCGCAGGCATCACCATGCGCACGGGCGCCAGCGCATCGGCCTGGCGCGCCTGGATCAGACGGTCGATCTCGCTTTCCAGCTCAAGCGTGCCGTCCTTCGGCCCGGCGGAGATACCATAGCTGAAATTCAACGCCACGGGAAAACCCGGTGTCTCGCCTTCGAACCCGCAGGCCTGCCACAGGGCATCCGCCCGGTCGAGAATGGCGTGGATCCCATCTAAGGCGAAGGCCTGCAGGAACGTGCCCGAGGTGTCGCGGGTGATCTGCTCGGGCAGCGAGACCGCCATGATCATCACATCCATCGGGGCGTCCGGCGGCGCACCCCCGGCCAGATCAAGCACATGGGTTCCGTGGGATGCGGAAAGGGCCAGGCTGCGCGGCCCATCCCACATGTGCATATCGACCAGACCAAGGGCTTGGTCACAGGCAGCCTCGTCCAGCCAACCACCATAGGTGTGCTCGGTTTGGGTCCGTTCGATCTCGCCCGCCCAAACCTCGCGCCCATAAGGCACACTGGTCTGCCCAGGGATCCAGGTCGCCCCCATGGTCCAGGCCCACAGAATGCGGCTGGTGCCCCCTTGGGTGCGAAAGCGCGCATTGTTCAGGGCCATGGCCCCGTCGATCACGCCCAGAATGACCGTCTCAGGCGTCAGACGGGCCAGCACCTCCTTTGGCACAACCGGCGCGCTGAGCAGCGTATTGCTGGTGTTGCGCACATGCGGCGGCACCGGGGCTTTCTTTGGCTCATCGAACCCTGACCAACGGCTGCCGCCCCCCTCCAAGGGATGGACCTTTGGCACAGGCGGCGCCCCTGCGTCCGAAAGGCCCAAGCGCTGCCAGGCGCCGCTTTCGCGCCACCAGTCGTGATAGGCCAGACCGAACCCAGGTGACGGCGCGGTCTTCGTGTCCCACGCAAAGGTCATACCCCCGCCCCGGGCGCGGCTTGATAGATGTCGAACTCAGCACTGGCCCGCTGCCAAACCGCGCTCAGAACCGGCCGGGCGATGGGCGCGCTGGCCTTCGCGTCCTTTTCAGCCGCAAGGCCCTGCAAGGCGTTGGCGAGCCAGGGCAGCGTGAAATCATCCGCAGAGCCAAAATACCCAGGCGCGTCGTCCGCCTCGGCTGTCAGCACCAAATTGGCACCGGTGGACGGCCCCCCGGCTTGCGCCAGCACGAAGTCCGCCAAGCCGCAACCCAAGAGCGCGCCCGCGGCGCTGTCTGCCGGGAAATGCACGCCGGCCACGGTGCGGTTGGTGGCGATGCGGTGGGCCAGTCGGAACAGCTCGCCATGGGCCGCAACCCCCTGCTGGATCGTCTGCCCGGTCACCAGCGCGTTCAAAACGCTTGCCACGGCAAACGCCTCGGTCGCGTGCCCAGATGGGAAAGCCCCGTGGGTGGGCGTGTCGATCATGGGATGAATGCGCCCATCAAAGTCGATGGGTCGCGGCACCGCAAAGGCGTGCTTGATGCGCATCTCGACCATGATGCAAAGATCCACCACAGCATGCAGAAGCTCTGCCGTTTGCCGACGTCTGGTGTCGTTGAGGAACACAAAGCCCCCGAAATAGCTCATGATATCGTCGATCTGGGTGTCAATCTCCGCCGCGCGGTCAAGCCTAAGATCGGCGTAAGAGCGCACCAGCGGCATCTGCTGGGCAAAGAACCCCAGATCTGGGCACCCAAGGCCAAGACGCGGCCCGCCAGGCAGGTTCACCTCGGCCTTAGCCGTATCCGCCGCCACCGTGACGCCTGCAATCAGATCATAAACCAGAAGGTCACCGCGGATCGTCTCGCTTGCGTACCAAATGTCGCCAGGACCCGAGGCCAAGCGGCGCTGCGGCACGCGCGGGCCAACCGTTCCGTTCCAAACCCCGATCAAACCATCGCGCGCGCTTTCCAAGCCGTCGAGCAGCGCGCCCGACATATCCTCGAACCCCGAGCGCCCAGACCGCCCCGAGCGACCAGACCGCCCACTGCGCCCAGATCGTCCCGACCGACCGGACCGACCGGACCGTCCTGATCTTCCATACTCGCTCATAATCCCATCCCCCATGGCGATACGTAAAAAACAACTGCCGCTACCTTCGCCGAAGGCCAGCGCGCCCGACAATCTGAACATCCGTGAATTTACGATAAATTTACAGTTTCACGGTGCGTCTTGCCCAGGCGGGTCCATCGGGCGTAGCGTGATCAATACGTAAAACCTTTGACTGGGAGCCTCGCGACATGGGGAAGCTTGCGCCTCTGATCACGGTTCGTCTGCACGGACCGTTTGCCGTTTTTGACGATAAATCCAAGGTTTTGACGCCGAAAAGCGCCAAGGGACAGGCGCTGTTTGCGCTGCTGGTCACGGCTGAGGATTTCAGCCGCAGCCGCGCTTGGCTGCAAGGCAAGCTCTGGTCCGCGCGGGGGCGCGAACAGGGGGCGGCCAGCCTGCGCCAAGCGCTGACCGAGCTGCGCAAATGCCTTGGCCCCCATGCGGATGTGCTGAGCGCGGACCGGCGGTTGGTTCAGCTTGACCCCAATCTGGTGGAGGTACAGGACCCCGGCGACAGCGCGGGCGAATTCCTCGAAGGCCTCGACGTCAAAGACAGCGCGTTCGATGAGTGGTGCGCGGACCAGCGCCGCCGGATGTCCGGCGCCACTGCGCCTGCTTTCAGCAGCCTGCGCCCTGTCTATCCGGGTGCAGGCGTGGTCTTGCCCCTGCGCGTTCTGATCCGCCTGACCCATGTGGAGACGGATTTCGGCCGCCAGGTCGCACGGCTCTTTTCGGATACCGTTTCACGCTCGGTGGCCGAGCGGTGCCAGATCGAGACGCGGATTCTGCGCCCGGGCGAGGAGGTCAGCCCCGCCGATCTGATCTTTGACGTGGACACCGCGTTGGAGAACGGAAATCTCTTTGTGCGTGCGGCCATCGAACGGGGGCCCGATGCGGCCCAGCTTTGGGCCGGGCATCGCAGTGTGCCCATGCGCGGCGCCCCCCCCATCGACCATGTGGATATGTGTCAACTCACCGCCGAGGCGTTGGATGCCTTAATGCTGGCGCTTGCCCGCGAAGCACAAGCTGCCAGCGACACCCCGGTGCCCTTGGCGATGGCCCATGAGGCGACATCAAAGATCTTCAGCTTCGACCCCGAGGCCCAGGCCGAGGCTGATGCCCTGCTTGCCGCCGCCTACAAGCTCGATGGCGCGGCCGTGCATCTGGCCTGGCGGGTGTTTTTGAAGATGACAAGCGTGGTGGAATTGAACCGCTCGGACGTGGAGGATGTCACCCGCGAGGTTGAGGCCCTCAGCGAGGAGGCCCTGGCCAAGGACAGCATGAATTCCATGGTTCTGGCGGCCGCCGCCCATTCCAATCTAAAGGTCCGCGAAAACGTGGCCGGCGGCTATGACCTGGCGCGCCGCGCGGTGCACATCAACCCCCACAACCCCCTGGCGCTGGATGCAATGATGGAGGCCAATCTTTATGTGGGCAAGTTCGAAGAGGCCCATAAGCTGGCCACTAGCACCGCCTATTTGATGCTCAATTCCCCCTTCAAGCATTGGTGGGACATGGGCTGTTGTCTGACCTCCGTTGTGACGGGACGCTACGAGATGGCGCGCAAATTCGCGCAAACCGCCCATGCGCTTGCCCCCCAGTTCCGCCCACCTTTGCGCTATATGACCGCGCTGTTCGCGCATCAGGGCGAGCCTGAGAAGGCGCGCCTGGCGATGGAACGCTTGCAGGTGTTGGAGCCGGAATTCTCGCTCGATCGGATGATCTCGGACGACACCTACCCTGTGGCCACCTTGCGTCGCTCGGCGATCATAACCGACGAGATCCGGGGCGTGCTGTCTTGACGGGGGCAGCCCCGGCTGGTTTTCACCGCCCCTGACAGCGCGGAGAGCGGCAATGCCAAAACCCATCTTGGTCCTCAACGGCCCGAACCTAAACCTGTTGGGGACGCGCGAGCCCCATATCTACGGCTCTGAGACCCTGGCGGATGTGGAACAACTTTGTGCCAGGGCGGCAGACGCGTCCGGCTGGCAGGTGGAGTGTCGCCAATCCAATTCCGAAGGCACCCTGGTGGACTGGATCCAAGAAGCCCGCACAGCGCATGCAGCCATCGTCATCAACCCCGGTGCCTACAGCCACACCTCGATCGCGATCCATGATGCGCTGGGGGCGTTCGATGGCCCGATCTTGGAGGTTCATATCTCGAACATCCACCGGCGAGAGGCCTTTCGCCACCATTCCTACGTCAGCTTGCAAGCGGATGGGGTCATCGCTGGCTGCGGGGTGGACGGGTATCGATTTGCGGTGGCGCGCGCGGTCGCTTTGCTGACGCAATGAAAATCAGCCGTCTGTCGGTCTATCACGTCACCTTGCCGCTCGAGCACCCCTATTGGCTGTCCGGCGGGCGCCTGAAGTTCGAGGCGCTGGACGCCACTCTGGTCAAGATCGACACGGACGCGGGCGTGGTTGGCTGGGGCGAGGGCACGCCCTGGGGGCACACCTATGTGCCCGCCCATGGGCCCGGTTTGCGCGCCGGGATCGAGACGATGGCGCCTTACATTCTGGGCCTCGATCCCCGCAAGGTGCTGGAGGTGGAGCGGCAGATGGACCTGGCCCTACCCGGGCATCTCTACGCCAAATCCCCCATCGACATGGCCTGTTGGGACATCGCAGGCCAGGTGGCGGGGCTGCCGATCTCGGACTTGATGGGGGCCGGCGCCCGCGCGCCCCTGCCCATCGCCGCCTCGGTGGGCGCAAAAACCGTGGAGGAGACGCGGCAGGTGATGGCCCGCTATCGCGCCCGCGGATATGTGGCCCATTCGGTAAAGCTCGGCGGCGATGTGGCCCGGGACATCGCGCGCATCCGCGATGTGGAGGCACAGCGCGCGCCCGGCGACATCATACTTTACGACGTCAATCGCGCCTGGACCCGCCAACAGGCCCTGCGCGTGATGACCGCAACCCAAGATCTTGGTG
>JBCBNR010000143.1:0-7455 GCA_039821665.1 Pseudomonadota bacterium | reverse complement strand
GTGCCACAGATAGTTCGGGTCTTCCTGGGCCCATTCCAGCCCGCCCGTCTCACCATAAACCCGGATGCGCAAGGCGTTTTCGTTGCCCGGGGCCACCTGACTTGACCACAGCATGCCCCGCGCGCCGCCTTTGAAGCGCAGCATCACATGGGCGTTGTCGTCCAGCTGTCTGCCGGACACAAAGGCCTGCAGATCGGCGGCCAGTTCCTCGGCCTCCAGCCCGGTGACAAAGCAGGCAAGGTTATAGGCGTGGGTGCCGATATCCCCGGTGGATCCGCCCGCCCCCGATTGTGCCGGGTCGGTACGCCAATTGGCTTGTTTGAAGTCTTGCTCCACGCTCAACCAATCCTGCGGATACTCCACCTGGACCACGCGGATGGCGCCGATCTGACCACTGGCCACCATCTCTCGGGCTTGGCGCACCATCGGATAGCCAGTGTAGTTGTGGGTCAGCACAAACAGCGCATCGGACGCCTCTGCCGCCTTTACAAGCTTTTTGGCGTCGCTCAGCGTCGAGGTCAGGGGCTTGTCGCAAATCACATGGATCCCGCGTTTGAGGAACTCACGCGCCGCGTCGAAATGGACGTGGTTTGGGGTGACGATAGACACCGCTTCGATCCCGTCCTTACGCCGCGCCTCGCGGATCGCCATTTGCTTGAAGTCATCATAGATGCGCGCAAGGCCCAACGCCTCGCCACTGGCGCGTGATTTCTCAGGGGTGGAGGACAGCGCCCCTGCCACCAAGTCGTAATGGTCATCGATGCGGCTGGCAATGCGATGCACCGCCCCGATAAAGGCATCATTGCCGCCGCCCACCATGCCCAGTCTGATCCGGTCCGCCATCAGTCGATCCCCAGCATTTTTCGGTTGGCCGCCTCGTCAGAACCCCCGTCGGCAAAATCATCGAACGCCACTTCCGTGGGGCGTATGATGTGATCCCGGACAAAGGCCGCGCCCTCGCGCGCGCCATCTTCGGGGTGTTTGATCGCGCATTCCCATTCGACCACCGCCCAACCGTCAAAGCCGATCGCCGTGAGTTTCGAGAAGATGGCGCTGAAATCCACCTGACCGTCACCCAGCGAGCGGAAGCGCCCGGCTCGGTCCACCCAGCTTTGATAGCCCGAATAGACCCCCTGTCGACCGGTCGGATTGAACTCCGCGTCTTTCACATGGAACATCCGAATGCGGTCTTTGTAGATGTCGATATTGTCGAGATAGTCCAAGCATTGCAGCACGTAATGGGAGGGATCGTAGAGCATGCAGGCCCGCGCATGGTTGCCTGTGCGTTCCAAAAACATCTCGTATGTCACACCGTCATGCAGGTCTTCGCCCGGGTGGATCTCGTAGCAGACATCCACACCGCATTCGTCGGCATGGTTCAGAATCGGGGTCCAACGCGCGGCCAACTCGTCAAACGCGGTTTCCACCAGGCCTGCGGGACGCTGGGGCCAAGGATAGACATAGGGCCAGGCCAGCGCGCCCGAGAAGGTGGCATGGGCGCCTACCCCCATGTTCTTGGACGCGGACAAAGCCATCTTCACCTGCTCCACGGCCCAGGCTTGACGGGCCGCAGGGTTGCCCCGCACCTCGGGCGCTGCAAACCCATCAAAGGCCGCGTCATAGGCGGGGTGGACGGCCACCAATTGGCCCTGAAGATGCGTCGAAAGCTCGGTCACCTCTACGCCATTTTGGGCAGCGACACCTTTGAACTCGTCGCAGTAGTCCTTGCTTTCGGCCGCTTTGGCAAGATCGATCAACCGACCATCCCAGGACGGCACTTGCACGCCCACATAGCCGCAATCCGCGGCCCATTTGGTGATCGCGTCCCACGAATTGAACGGTGCCGCGTCACCCGCGAATTGCGCGAGAAACAGGGCAGGACCCTTGATGGTTTGCATGTGCTTTTCCTCCAACGAAGCGCGCGCTTTAGGGCGGCATGTTTTCTTTTAGGTAGATGTCGATCCTAATCCGCTCTTGCGCGGCATTGTAAGGCACGCTGTCCGCTGTGGCGCGCAACAGGCGCGCGCAAGATCGGACCAGATGCCCACTGTCCTGGCTGATCACCGCATCGAAATAGCCGTCGCGCAGCGCATTTTGGCTAAACGGCGTCAGTTCGTGTCCAATCACGACAATGTCCTTGGCCGACCCACGGTCTTTGAGAAACCGGATCAGCCCCTCGTTGCCTGCGGCACTGGAATAGATGCCGCAAATATTGGGGTGGTTGTCGAAAATCTCGGGCAGGAGCGCATAGATCAGATCCGGATCGTCGCGCCCCTCGAACGAGGCCACAACCTCCAGGTCCGGGAAGTCCTCGTTGATGACCAGATCAAAGCCTTGGCGTCGTTCCAGATGATCGCGGGCAAAGCGCGAGCCGGTGATGAAAAGGATCTTGCCCGCACGGCGGGTGAAGCGCCCCATCAGTTGCGCCGCTGTGCGCCCAGCCGAGACGTTGTCGATGCCCACGAAATGATCCCGCTCGGAACTGGGCAAGTCCGAGACCAAGGCGACCACCGCGATGCCCTTGTCGCGCATCCGCTTGACCGCATCGCGCACGGACGGTGTCTCGGGGCTGAAGATGGCGACCCCATCGGTTTCGCTGGGATCAATCCGGTCGAGCACGCAAGCATAGTCTTGGGCGTCGAACGGGGCGGCCAGCGCCAGGGACAGTTGGGTGCGGTCATTGGCGAATTTCTCGGCCTGCTCGCGGATTTGACGGCGCAGGGCGAGCACGAACTCGTTGTTCGTATCGGGCAGCACAAAAAGCAGGTTGTACACCCTGCGCCGGGCCAAATTTGCAGCCGCTGTGTCGCGGATATAGCCAAGCTCGGCAATGGCCGAGTGGACTTTATCGATGGTGACAGAGCGGACACCGGGGCGGTCGTTCAGGACACGATCCACCGTGGCCAGGCTGACCCCTGCCACACGGGCGATGTCATTGACCGTCGGTTTGCCAACCAGGCTGAGGCTTGGCTTGCTCAGATCAGCCCCCCATTTCCCTGGCCAGCCCCGCAAAGAGCAGGGCCACCGCCTCTGCGCCGGGGTCGTTATGGCCTTTCAGGTTCTCCTCGGGCACGTAGGCTGCGCGCCCCGCTTTGGCCCGGTGAATGGCCGCTGTGCTGTCCGCACCTGCGCGCGCGGCGTCCGCGGCGGCGGCAATGCCCTGGGGCAGCGCATCAAGGGCGGGTGCAAGGGCGTCGATCATGGTTCGGTCCCCCACGGTCGCCCCCCCCACCTGGCTGACCCGCGAGAGACCATCCAACAGCGCCTTATGCACGGACGCGCCATTGGCGCAGGCATCGCCCGCGGCGTTAAAGTAAATCGCAAGGATCACCCCGGACGAGCCACCCATGGTCTGGCTCAGCTCATTGCCCAAAGCCGGGAACAGCTGGGTAAGATCCGCAAGCGGCATCCGATCGAGGCTGGATTTCAGCGCCCGCGCAGCGGTGGCCAGGGTGCTGCCCGTGTCGCCATCGCCAGATTTCGCGTCCAGGCTGTTCAGGGCACTTTCGGCGTCGATCAACAGATCCGCCACGTTTTCAATGATCGCGCGGGTGCGTGGGTTTTGCGATGGGATCGGTTCGATCGGGGTCAGACCATCGGGCAACGGGGCGACCGGAGGCCTGACCACCGCCTGCAAACCGGGCCAGGCCGGCAACGCGACAGGTGCGGCAAGGGCCGCATGCTCCCCCTCGGTGGCGGCCATCACAGACACCGAAAAGCCGTGCATGTCGAGCGAGGTCATCATGGGCGCAGGCCCGATCACATGACTGACCAAGCCCGAGCGGGCCAGCGTTTCGGTCAGCACCGACATCTCCAACGGGGTGGTGGAGCCTAAATTGTTGACCAGCGCCACAGCGGTCTTGCCACCGACACGGGCGCGCAGTTTTTCGACAATCGTGTCCATCGCGGCCTTGGCGGAGGCGAAGGTCACCTGCTCAACCCCCGGCTCGCCGTGGATGCCAAGGCCAAGCTCGGCCATTCCTGGTGCGATCCGGTTTTCACGGGCAGAGCCCGGCACGGTGCAGGTGTCCAAGCTCATCCCAAGCGACGCGACCCGGTCAATGATCGACCGTGCCGCATCGGCGACGGTTGCGAGATCCGCACCCTCCTCGGCCATCGCACCTGCGATCTTGTGCACGAAAAGCGTGCCTGCAACGCCACGCGCGGCTGGGGCAGGTCCGGCAAGGCGATGTCGTCATCGACCACCACCATCTCGACCTTGCGGCCCAAGGCGCGCGCACGCTCGGCCGCGAGGCCGAAGTTCAGCCGGTCCCCCGTGTAGTTTTTGACGATCAAAAGGCATCCCGCCTCGCCTGTCACCGCGAGGATGCCCGCAAGCACCGCCTCGACCGAGGGGGAGGCAAAAACCTCGCCGCACACCGCTGCCGTCAACATGCCAGCACCGACAAAGCCCGCATGGGCTGGTTCGTGCCCGGACCCGCCGCCCGACACCAGGGCAACCTTGGATTTGTCCCAGTCGCTGCGGAACACCACCTTGATATGGGGATAGCCATCTAGCCGCGACAGCGCCCCGCCAGAGGTGCTGAGCAGCCCGTCGATCGCTTGGGTGACCAGGTCTTCTTTTGCGTTGATAAATTGGGCCATGCGACGTCCCCTTTAGTGAACCCGCGCGCCATGCGCGTCGAAATAGAGTGGATTTTCAGGGCTGATCTGAAGCGTCGTGTTGGGCGCATAGTCCACATGGGGATCGGTCAGCGTGGTAATCGCGTGGCCCTGCATTGTCAGGTGCAGGCGCGTGTGATCGCCCAGATGCTCGGCGCGGATCACCGTCGCCTCGGCCCCTGTGCCCTGGCGGATGTTCTCGGGCCGCAGCCCAATTTGTGGGCCCTTATGGGTGCCCGGAAACAGACCCGCAGGCAGGATATTGATGCGCGGCAGGCCCAGGCGGCTGGCCACATAGACACTGCACGGATCCTCGTAAATCTCTTTGGGCGTGCCGTATTGCACCAGCCGCCCTTCCTCCAACACGCCGATATGCGAGGCCATGGTCATCGCCTCGATCTGGTCATGGGTGACATAAAGAAGTGTCGAGCCGAGATCCGCATGAATACGCTTCAGCTCCACCCGCAGATCGGCGCGCAGCTTGGCATCAAGCGAGCTGAGCGGTTCATCCATCAGGTAAATCGCCGGGTCCCGCACCAGGGCCCGCCCGATGGAGACACGCTGCATCTCGCCCCCTGACAGTTCCGTCGCTTTGTTGTCGAGCTTATGGGGGATCTGCAAAATCTCTGCGATCTTTTGGACCTTTTGGGTGATCAGATCCTCGGGCGTCTTGAGAATGGGAGAGCGTAAAGGAAAGGCCAAGTTATCGCGCACGCTGAGATGCGGGTAAAGCGAGTATTGCTGAAACACCATTGCCACATCGCGCTGCGCCGGCGTCTCTTGGGCTACATCACGGCCGCCGATTTGGATGCGGCCCTGATCCAGTTTTTCCAGCCCCGAGATCAGACGCAAAGTTGTGGTCTTTCCCGCCCCCGTTGGTCCCAAAAGCACCACAAAGGCCCCGTCGGGGATGGTCATTGTCATATCCGCGACAGCGACCGTCTTGCCAAAAGATTTGGAAATGTTGTGGAGCGAGACCTCAGCCATGCAACACGCCCTCGTTCAATTCGGATTTCAGGGCCCGTCCCGAGCCACGGTCGAAAAGCGTGATGGTGCTGGGCGCAAAGTCCAGCCCCAACGTCTCGCCCATCCGAGCGGTCTGTTGGGACGAAATGCGGGCTTTGACATCCCCCCGGTCGGTTTTCAGCGTGACGATCTGGGTGGTGCCCAAATACTCCGCCGCGATCACTTCGGCCCGCACGGCGCCCGTGTCGCTGAGGGTGATGTGCTCGGGCCGAACGCCGAGCGCCATTTGCCCCTCGAACCCCTCGCGGCTCTGGGGCACGGCACAGTTGGCAGCGCCTAAGGTCACCGCGCGCGCGCCCTCGTCCACCGCCCCGTCAAAGGGCAGAAAATTCATCGAAGGCGAGCCGATGAAGTCGGCCACGAACATGGTGGCGGGCTTATCATAGATCTCTTGCGGCGTGCCGAATTGTTCGACCACAGCGTTGTTCATCACCACGATCTTGTCGCCCATTTGCATAGCTTCAAGCTGGTCGTGGGTGACGTACACCGTGGTTGCCCCCATCCGATCATGGAGCGCGCGCAGTTCCTCGGCCATATGCTCGCGAAACTCCGCATCCAGCGCGCCCAAGGGTTCATCCATCATGAACGCCTTGGGTTCGCGCACAATCGCACGGCCCAAGGCCACACGCTGGCGGTCCCCGCCAGACAGGCCCCCAACGGGGCGGTTCAAGATATCCTCGATGCCCAAGATCTTCGCGACCTCGGCCACCTTGGCCTTGACTTGCGTGCGCGGCATGCCCTGGCTGATCAACGGATAGCTGATGTTGCGCCCCACATTCATGTGTGGGTAAAGCGCGAACATCTGGAAGACAAAGGCGATGTCACGCTCTGACGGGGGGCGTTGGCTGATCTCCTCGCCATCAAGAAAGATTTCGCCCGATGTGGGCAGCTCTAGCCCTGCGATCATGCGCAAGGTGGTGGTCTTGCCGCACCCCGAGGGGCCCAGGAGCATGAAAAACTCGCCATCTTCGATGGTGAACGAGCTTTCCCGGACGGCCGTGAACGCCCCGAACTGCTTTTTGAGATTTTTGATGACGATCTGCGCCATGCTTACTCCGGGAAATGGCTGACGATGATGAACATCAACGTGCCGACCAATGTGGTGATGAACGAATAGGTGAACGCCCACAGGAAGAACGGCTGCATCAACATGAACACGCCCAGCGCGATGATGAGGGTGGCCAGCATCTCCCATGGGCCACGGCGAAGCCGCAGCAGGCCAGTCAAGAACCAGGTCATTTGCGCACCGCCCCGAAGGTGATGCCGCGCAGCAAGTGTTTGCGCAGCAGGATGGTAAAGATCATCACCGGCAGGACGAAAATCGTAACCCCTGCGGCAATCGCCGGCCAATCGAGCCCACCGACCCCGATGATGGTGGGAATAAAGGGCGGGGCCGTCTGGGCGTTGGCCGTGGTCAGCAGCACCGCAAAGGCGTATTCGTTCCAAGCAAAGATCAGGCAGAAGATCGCGGTCGAGGCGATGCCGGTCGCGGCCTGTGGCAGCACCACCTTATAAAAGGCTTGGAACCGGGTGTAGCCGTCGATCAGGGCGGCTTCCTCATACTCGGTCGGGATGCCGTCGATGAAGCTTTTCAAAAGCCACACCGCAAGCGAGATGTTCACGCCCGTATACAGCAAGATCATGCCCAAATGGGTGTCAGACAGCCCAAGCTGGCGGTACATCAAAAAGATCGGGATCGCGACAGCGATGGGCGGCATCATCCGGGTGGACAGGATGAAAAACAGCAAGTCATCGGCCAGCGGGATCTTGAAACGGCTAAAGGCATAGGCCGCTGGCGGCCTATGC
>JBCBNR010000142.1:0-7463 GCA_039821665.1 Pseudomonadota bacterium | reverse complement strand
GAAACCGTCGTCTCCGTCGCGCGCGTGGCCGACCAGGGCGAGGATGAGGCCTCGGACGACGCGGCCCAAGACGCCGAGGGCTGATCTCTCACACACTTGATGCGTACCACCCGTGTCCCTGGCACGGGCAACCTTCGCCTGTCGATTTTCCAAAAATATTTATAAATAAAGCTAAAGCATAAGGTAAATTAAGCATTAACCATTACTTGTTAAAACTCTCGATAACACTTCACGAAAATTGTATTCAACTCCTACGGGAACGACACCCAGCGAATAGATCAAAGATCAGCGCCGGGCAGTTTGGGAAACTAGGGGAATTGGATATGTTGAAGACACTCGCATTCACACTAACCGTAACGACCCTGGCCAGCACGGCCTTTGGGCAAAGCGGGCTGGGCATGACCCAGGCGGAGCTGACCTTAAGCGGCTTCCATCTGGACACCGAGACCGGTACCAGCACAGGGCAAGAGGCAGCCTTGCGCGCCGATTTCGCCACATCAGACCACCACGGGGTGCAGGTGGATTTTGCCTATGGGTCTTACGCTGCCGGCGATCTGGGCCATCTGGGCGGGCATCTTTACATGGTGCCGTCGGAGGACTGGAAATACGGTGTGTTCGCCTCTTTCGCGGATTTCAACGAGGTCGAGACCAACAATGTCACCTTCGGGTTCGAGGCGATTTACCGCGCCTCCGATCGGTTGGCCGTGGAAGGGCGCTTTGGCCTGGGCATCGCCAATCCGGGCAACTTGGACTACGTTTTCGCGGATGGTGCCCTGCATTACGAGCTGTCCGATCAGCTGAGCCTGTCGGGCGATCTTAGCCTGACCGAGGTGGACGAACTGTCAATGTCAGGGTTCGCCTATGAGGTCGGCGCCAGTCTGACCTACCGCCCACAAAACCGTCCGTTTTTCGTGACCGCCCGTCTGGGCATGGCCGGGATGGAGGGCGAGACCACCCTCTCGCCCGCACCAAAGGCATCGCTGACGGCGGGCTTTACCTTCGGAGGGGTTCCCAAAGATCGGAGCGCACCGCGGAACCGCTTGTTCAAGCGCCATGATCCGCTCAGCGTTCTGGCCCTGTTCGACCGCTACTAGGCGGGTGAACTCCCCCTCTCCGAACACCTGGGTGCGCCTGCGAGGGCGCACCCCTTTTTTCGCTGAATTAACACCTTCTTTTGACTCTTGCCCTCTGTCCCTTGACCGGATGCGCAAAGCCTGACACCTCTCGGGCCAACAGCGCGAAGGGAGTTTGCGATGAAGGTTTGGATCTCCGTTTTGCTTGCTTTGGGCCTGTGTGCGCCCAGCTTTGCCCAGGAAACTGCGGCCGAGCCCCCGGCAGAGGAAACCACACAAGACACGGCGCAGGCCCCTGCGCAAGAACCACCCGAATACGTGGCCGCCACCCATAAAGACTGGGAAATCCGGTGTTCCAGCGATGACAGCACCTGTTTTCTCTACCAGCTGGCGCGCAACGAAGCGGGCGACCCGGTCGCCGAGTTTTCGATGATCCTTCTTCCCGATGAAAGCGAAGCAGTGGCCGGTGTGACCGTGGTCACGCCGCTGGGGACGCTCTTGACCGAAGGATTGCGGGTTCAAGTCGACAGCGGCAACACCGTACAATACCCCTACAGTTGGTGCACTCGCGCAGGATGCTTCGCGCGCTACGGGATGCGCCCGCAAGAGCTTCAGGCCATGCGCGCAGGCAACAGCGCGACCTTGACACTGCTGTCCATCGCAGCGCCCGGGCAGCCGATCTCGGTCACGCTGTCATTGTCTGGTTTTACAGCGGCCCATGAGGACCTGAAGGTGCGCTGATCACACGGATTTCAGCGCAAGCACCGCGTTCAATCCACCAAAGGCAAACGCATTGCTGAGGGTTGCCGTCACTACGGCATCCCGCGCAGTGTTGGGCACGATGTCCAGGTCACAGTCCGGATCATCTTGGGCATGGGAAATGGTCGGCGGAATGATCCCGTCACGCAGGGCCATGATGCACGCCAGCAGTTCCACCGCCCCTGTTCCACCGATCAAGTGGCCGTGCATGGATTTGGTGGACGAGATCATCAACCGCTCCGCATGGTCGCCAAAGACCGTGCGCACAGCTGCGCATTCGGTCTTGTCATTGGCAGCCGTGCCCGTGCCATGGGCGTTGATATAGCCCACATCCTGGGGGTTCAGGCCCGCATTTCGCAACGCGCCCGCCATGGCCCGCTCTGCGCCGCTGCGGTTCGGCATCACGATGTCCGACGCATCGGAGGTCATGGCAAAGCCCACAATCTCCGCCAGGATATCAGCCCCCCTGGCGCGGGCATGTTCATACTCTTCCAACACGAAGATCGCAGCACCTTCGCCTTGAACCATACCGTTGCGAGTTGCGCAAAACGGGCGGCACCCGTCACGGGACATCACGCGCAGTCCTTCCCACGCTTTGATCCCGCCAAAGCACAGCATGCTTTCAGACCCACCGGTGAGCATAACCTGGCTGGCGCCCGAACGGATCAGCGAGAAGGCCTGTCCAATGGCATGGTTGGACGACGCACAGGCCGTGGCCACGGTGAAAGACGGGCCCTGCAGCCCGTGCACCATAGAGACATGGCTGGCGGCTGCGTTGTTCATCAAGCGGGGCACCACAAAGGGGTGCACGCGGTTCTTTCCCGCCTCGTAGACAGAGCGGTAATTCTCATCCTGGGTTTGCAAGCCGCCGCCCGCGGTGCCCAGAACCACCCCTGCGGTTTCCGCCAGCGCGTCCGACAGGGTCAGCCCTGCCTGTTCCACCGCTTCCGCAGCTGCAAGCAAGGCGAACTGGGTAAATTTGTCATAGAGGGCCAATTCCTGGCGGCTGAAATTGTCTTCTGCCACGTAGCCTTGGATCTGCCCGCCAATGGTGATCGACAGCCGCTCCACATCTTGGAAGGTCATTGGACCGATGCCCAGCCGGCCCTCAGCCATGGCCGCCATAGTCTGGGGCGCAGACGCGCCAAGGGCGCAAATCGCCCCCATTCCGGTGATCACCACACGCTTCATACGCTAGCCTGCGTTGGCAGAGACCAGCTCTTCCACCGCTTTGACCATCGACGCGACATTGGTGATGTCAAATTTGCTGTCGGCTGGATCGTTGGCGTTGAAGGGAACTTGGACATCAAAGGTTTCTTCAATGGCAAAGACGGCCTCAACAAGGCCGAGGCTGTCGATGCCCAGATCTTCAAGCGTGGCGTCCAGCTTAACCTCGGAGGCATCCAGCATCGCCTGTTCCGCAATGATCGCAACCACTTGATCTTGAACAGACTCAGCCATGTCCACGCTCCTTCACATTGGTGCGCCCCATCTAATCCTTTGGATCAAGCTTTGAAACCCGTTTCTCAAGGTCAAGGACCCGTGCTGCCATACGCGGCAGGCGGCGCAGGGCTTTGTAAATCTCGACATTAAGATCCATCTTCACCGCAGGCGTGCCCATCATCACGCGCCCCGGGGGCACATTGGCCGAAACACCGGATTGGCCCGTGACGATCACGTCCGACCCGACGCTCAGATGGTCCGCCACCGCCACCTGGCCGCCCAGCACCACCCGGTCGCCGACGGTGGTGGAGCCTGCGACACCCGCCTGCCCGCAGACCAAGCAGGTCTCGCCGATCTTCACATTGTGCCCGATCTGCACCAGGTTATCGAGCTTTGTGCCCGAGCCGATGCGCGTATCCTCGATCGTGCCCCGGTCGATGGTGGTGTTTGCACCCACCTCCACATCGTCGCCGATCTGCACGGCAGCGAGCGAGTGGATGCGCGCAAACCCCTGGCGTTCGGCCATTCCGGTGATCGCGCCAGTGGCCTTGGCCTCCTCGATCGCGCCGGGCTTGGGTGTGACAAACGAAAACCCATCAGCGCCGATCACAGCGCCGGGTTGGGCGATGAAGCGCGCGCCAATACGGACCCGAGCGCCCACCTTCACCCCCGCATGCAGCAGCGCATCAGCCCCAAGCTCGGCGTTCGCACCGATCACCACATGGGCCATCAAGCGGGCGCCTGGCCCGATCCGCGCCCCGCGTTCGATCACGCAAAATGGCCCGACGGAGGCACCTTCGCCCAGTTCCGCCTCGTCCGAGACAAGGGCCGTGGGGTGGATGCCCAAGGGCGCGTCGATCCCATGGTCAAACAGCGTGGTGACCCCAGCCATCACATAGCGCGAGCGGGGCACGAAGATCGCGGCTTCCAGCCCGCTGGCTTGCCAGTCGGCGCCGTCCCAAACCAAAGCTGCGCGCGCGCGGGTGCCCCGCAACGCATCTGCAAACTTTGGATCCATGGCCAGGGCCAAATCCTCGGCGCTGGCTTGGCTTGGTTCGGCGGGTTTGCGGATCTCAAGCGAAGTGCGGCCAGCCGCGTTTGCACCCAAAGCAGCTGCGACGGAGGCGACGGTAAACGTCATCTGCAGCCCGCTCCTTCTTCATTTGGGGGGACGGGGCGGCGTCGGCCGCCCCTGACTTGCGCCCGCGTCTTAGCCCGATTGATCGGACAAGGCCACACCTGCACGCTCTAACGCACGCAAAACTTTGGCGTCCCGCCCATAGATGTCCGCACGATATTGCGGCGTGCCATCCGGCGTCACCCAGGCGGTCTGATAGGTCAGGTGCACGGGCACCGGCGCGTCCAAATTCACCTGCCGTTCGCGCCCTGCGTTCAGCAAGGACTGGAATGTGCCCTTGGGATTGGCCATCTGCGGGGCGAGCAGCACCTCGGCCAACTCAAACGGTTTCTGCACCCGGATGCAGCCATGGGAATAGGCCCGCAAATCCCGGTTGAATAGGCGCTTGGCGGGCGTGTCATGCAGGTAGATCGCGAATTGGTTGGGGAACATGAATTTCACCCGACCCAGCGCATTGCCCGGGCCCGGGGGTTGTTTCATGATGAAGGGGAAGTTGCTTTTGGAGAATTTCCGGAAGTCCACAAGCCCTGCGTTGATCGCCTTGCCAGAGCGGGTCATCACCTGGATGCCGGCCTTGTTGAGCGCCCTTGGGTTGCGTTTTAATTCAGGCAGGTATTTCTCCGTCGCGATGGAGCGGGGCACGTGCCAGGTGGGGTTCACCACCAGATGGGTCATTTGGTCGGAAAACTCAGGCGTCTGATGCTCGGTCTTGCCGATGACGGTGCGCGAGGTGTAGATCACGCGCCCCTTTTCGACCACCTGCACGGTATAGTCGGCCTGGTTGACATAGATATGCCGAGTGCCACGGTTGAAGTTCAACCAGCGATGCCTCTCCAGGTTCACATAGACCTGTCCCAAGCGCTGGCCCACGGTGGCATTGACCGTTTGCAACGTGGCAGGGCCCGCCACGCCATCGGCGTTCAGGCCATACAGGTCTTGAAACGTTTTGACCGCTGCGATCAGGCTTTCGTCATAGCTGGATCCTGCCGGCAAAGACTGGCCAAGGATACGGCCCAGTCGGGCGCGCAGCGCCTCGACCCGCGCGCCGCTTTGGCCTGGGCGCAGGGTTTTGCCAGCGGGCACTTTCGGGCCCCAGCCGCCTTTGCGGGCAAGGCGCGCAAGGCGGGTCCGCTCCTCCATCAACGCGTCATACCCTGGATCGCTCGGCGCAAGGGCCGCGATAAAATTGGTCAGGTTGCGCGCCGACAAGACACCGTTGAGCAATGCCTCTTCATCAGGGCGGCGGGGAAAAACATGAATCTCCGCATCAACAGATTTCGGCTCCAACACGCCGGAGTTCAGATCGCGCGCGAAGCGCAAGAACACCTGGGCCGCTGCAATCTCTGCCGAGACGCGGGCACTGTCTGACGCGCTGAACCCAGGCTTTGCAATTTTGGGATAGCGCCCGGCGGGCAAGCCATGGCTGGCGGCTGTTGCAAGGGCCCGGTTCAGCGCGTCGATTCGCCGACCGGTCCAGACCGGTACGAACCCCTGCGCGGTGTAGAACGCCATCATCCCGTCCGAGACGGAGGTCGACGCAAGCAGCGTCTCGCGCAGTAGCGCTTGGCGCGGTGTCAAGCGCAGCACCGTGGGTTCCGACGAGGCGGGCACCACTTTGACAGATTGTGCTTGGGCCGATTGCGGCGTGATCGACGGTGGAACAACAGCCATCGCCAGCGCCAAACTCATAGACAGCGGAACCACTCTAAAATGCATGTTTTTACCATCCCCTTTGGACTTAGATAACAGCACGGACGCTGCCTTTCCAACACAGCAAACGCTAATTAGCGGTGAATTGTGGCATCGATACCGCCACGCAGGTCGTTTGGGAAAATTCATACAACTTTCCCCACTAGTGCGCATGATTCCCTGGCGGGTGTTGCAACTGGGCAATTTTCCGCCGACTTAATTTTGTAATGGGCAAAAGAGCTTGGCCCGGCGGGTAAATCCTGGCATTTTCGCGGCAACCAACCGGTGCAGAAGCCTTAATTTCTGTGTCAAGTTAAAAAACGGGACAAGGCAGGCTACGATGGACACCTTTCGCGACTGCTCTCGCCGCACATTTTTGTGCGGTCTTTCCACAGCACTGGCCGTTACTGCGGCCCCCTACTATGCAAACGCTGCTGGGTTCCTGCGCGGGGCAGGTGATGTCCGCTCAATCCGCCTCCGCTCCAGCCGCACGGGCGAAAGTGTGAATACCATCTATTGGATCGAAGGCGAGTATCTTCCCCAAGCCTTGGACGAGATCAATTACTTCATGCGCGATTGGCGCCGTAACGAAGTGATCGATTACGATGTGCGCAACATCGACATCATGGCAGCCACCTTGCGCCTGATGGACACAGACGAGCCCTATCACGTGGTCTCGGGCTATCGCTCCCCTGCCACCAACGCCATGCTGCGCCGCTCCAATCGGGGGGTTGCGCGCAACTCGTACCATACCAAAGGGATGGCTGCTGATCTCAAGCTCGACAGTCGGTCGATCCACCAAATGGCCCGCGCAGCCATCGCCTGTAAGGCCGGTGGCGTGGGCAAGTACGGTCGGTCGCAATTCGTGCATATGGATTGCGGTCCGGTCCGGACCTGGAACCGCTAAAACCGGCCGCGTGGCACAGCCTAGCTAGCCGCGTATCGTCCCGTTCCCACGCACCAGATATTTGAAACTTGTCAGTTGCTGCGCGCCTACGGGCCCGCGCGCATGCATTTTTCCTGTGGCAATCCCGATCTCGGCACCCATACCGAACTCTCCACCATCTGCAAATTGAGTGGAGGCGTTGTGCATCAAGATGGCCGAGTCCAGACCCGCAAAGAACTCCGCGACGTCTTTAGCATCCTCGCTTAAAATCGCGTCGGTATGCTGAGAGCCATGGGTGCGAATATGCCCCATCGCGTCGCTGACCCCGTGAACGACACGGGCCGCAATAATCGCATCAAGGTATTCCTGCCCCCAATCGTCTTGGGTCGCGGCGGTCACATTGGGTGCGGTCTGCACGGTGACATCTCCGCGAACCTCGACGCCCGCTTGGGTCAACGCCGCGATCAGATCAGGC
>JBCBNR010000141.1:0-7492 GCA_039821665.1 Pseudomonadota bacterium | reverse complement strand
GTCCTTGCGCCCTTCGCCCAAAAGCGCGCGCACACCCTCGCGCCCCAAACGGTCGAGCTTGTCGATCGCGCGCAGCACGGTCCCGCGCGCGGCCGCATGGGCCGTGGGGTCGGCGGGGTCCAGGATGCCACAGACCTCCATCACCCCATTGAGCACTTTGCGGTTGTTGATCCGCACGACGTAATCGCCACGCGGGATGCCAACCACCTCGAACACATCCGAGAGAAGCGCGCAAATCTCTGCATCTGCAGCCACGCTGGCGGTGCCCACCGTATCGGCATCGCATTGGTAGAATTGGCGATAGCGCCCCGGCCCTGGCTTCTCGTTGCGCCACACAGGGCCCACCGCATAGCGCCGGTAGGGCGTGGGCAAATCGTTGCGGTGCTGCGCATAGACCCGCGCCAAGGGCGCGGTCAGATCGTAGCGCAAGGCCATCCATGTGTCGTCCTCGTCCTGCCAGGCGAACACACCCTCGTTGGGGCGGTCCACATCGGGCAGGAACTTGCCAAGTGCCTCGACCGTCTCGACCGCAGCGCTTTCTAGCGGGTCAAAGCCATAGCGGTGGTAGACTTGTGTGATCTGGGCCAGCATCGCGGCCCGTTCGGTCACATCCGCGCCGAAATAGTCGCGAAACCCCCGAGGCGGCAGAGCCTTCGGGCGCGGCGTCTTCTTTTGCTTGTCCTTGGCCATGGCGGGCGGGCTCCGTTGCGCTTGCGCGCGTGCCTAGCGCAGGGGCTTTGCGGGGGCAAGTTGGGAACGCGCTTAGACCCCTTCGCCAAAGCGCGCAGTGGCGGGGGTACAGGTTGCAGGCGCCCGCCTTACAGTCTGCCCGGTCTGGCCCGCATCCGGTGTGCAATCATCGCTGCCCTGAACAGCTTCCGGCGCTGGATCGCAAGGTTTTCAGACGTTTGGGGTCTGATGCGCACAATCCAACGCCCACGGCGCCGATTGGATCAAGATCCGACCTTGGTCGTCACACGGGTGTTTGCGCCACCGCAAGCATATGGGCGTGCCAGCGCCGCCGGAGCAACAGGACAACGACAACAGACGCTGCCCCTGCCAGCACCACACCCGAAAAGTTGCTTAAGATCGTGGCGACCTGTTCCAACTGCGCAGCGAAGGTATACCCCAGCCCGGTATAGACGGCCGTCCAGACCAGGGCCCCGGGCAGGGCGGCCAGGGTAAACCTGCGCCAGTTCAAACCACCCGCACCGCTGAGGTAACTGATGTAGGGGCAAGTTGGGCTGAGGATCGTATGGCTGATAAAAACCGCCAGTGACCCACGGCGTTGCAACAGCGTTTTGCTTTGCTCCAGCAGATGCGCCGTGCTGTCGGAGCGTTCAAAGTAGACCAGAACCGCTGGGCCGATCCGGCGTGCAAGCCCAAATGCAAGTTGATCACCAAGGATGTACGCGACCAACGCAGTTGCAAAGACGGTCGCAAGCGGCAAATCACCCGTGGCGGCAAAGCCGCCCGCCGTGAGGACCAGAACCGACGCGGGCAAGGGCACCGCCAGGCAGGCAAGAAACACAACGCCAAAAACCAGCATGACGCCATAATCCGGGACCAGGGCCAAAACCGTGTCCATCATTGCTCGGCCCCTCGGAAGGTGTCTGCTGCATCCCGCACCAATGCGGTCAAGTCGTCCATGGACATGCCGCGATCCTCCGCCAAACGGCCAAGGCGGATGCCCCGGTCCGCCTCTGGGTCGAGTTCCAACACCTCCATCACCAATGAACGCGGCAGGTCATAGGTGTGCACCACATATCGCGGTGTCATCCATGGCTTCAGGTCCACATCCAAGTTGCGCGGATCGTTGAAGTAGAGGGCATCGGACACAAGGCTGAGGGCAAACCAAAAGGCGATAGCGATCGATGCCAGCAGCAGTCCCAACACGATCCAGTTCCGCCGGGCAAAGGTGACCGCATGCCTCATACACCCACCTGCTTTTCCTTTGGGCTGTCTGGGGACAGCGCGGGCCGGTGGCTGATACGCCCGCCCACAACGCGCCGGAACCCGGTCAAGACCCTAGCCCCGAGCTGGCGCGGCCAGTTCTTGGGCAGACCGTCTGACCGTCCCCCGCGACATGGCGATTGGCCGCCGATGGTCTGTGCGTCACAGATACGCACGGCAAGAAGCACATAAGCTTGATGGGGTTTCCGGGCCATGCCCACAGCGTAGCGGCCTTTGCCCTCTATCCAAGGCATTTCGACCAAACCCATCGCTGGATGGCAGTTTTGCAAACCCGCTCGCGGCGACGCTGCGCATGAAAGAGGCAGGTTTCTTGCATCTTTTGGTGCAAGGCACGCTGTTCGATGCCTCTGGGGCTAAACACAACCTGTGCAGACGGAGGACGGCGAGGACAGGGGCAGACTTTTGCGCTTGCGTTGGTGAACTCCGCGCACCGGCGCAGCGCCGTGCTGGGCTGGTGGCGCGCAAGGGCACGCACCGGCGCGGACCGGGCCCCTACCCTTTTGCCCCTGGCATCCTGTGGGCTTTTGCACCCGGCACCCGTTGCGCAGACCGCGTGTGACGCTAGTGTGACGCGCGAGGGAATTTGAGGGTGACGTGCCTATGACGGTGGCTCTGATGCTGCGCGCAAGCGGTGTGATGTCTTTGGTCTGCGTGTTGATGGCGTGCGGCTTTGGGGGATCTGCGAAACTCGAAACCGCTGAAGCGCCACCTGCGCGGGCCATCAGTGCCCAATTGGGCCCTTCGGGGGCAGCAGCGGGCTTTGCCCCGGATGCCCTGGCCTGCCTGCGCGAGGCCATTTACTACGAGGCCCGCCCGGACAGCCCCAAAGGCCAGCGCGCGGTGGCGGATGTCATCTTCAACCGCAAGGCCGACCCGCGCTTTCCAAACACCGTTTGCGATGTGATCGCCGAGGGCGAGGCGGAGGGGCGCTGCCAGTTCTCCTATCGCTGCGATGGCCGGGCGGAGATGTTCGGAGACACCGTTAAATACCAATCCTCCACCCGCGCGGCCGAAGCCGCCCTCGCCACACCCGAGGCTGACGTGACCGGCGGCGCGCTGTTCTTCCACGGCGTGCGCATGGCCCCGGGCTGGTTTGGAACGTTGGACCGCACGGTGGAACTGGGCGGGCACTACTTTTACCGAGGGTGAGACCGGCTCGGCCTCTCTGAGGGGACGTAGCAGGGGTGTACCTGCGAAGCCGGGTCGGGATCGGAAGGCAGCAGCGCCCAGCGCTTAGGGTCATGCGACCAGGCCTGCGCCTGATCCTTTAGTGATTTTGCAAGCCCCCCAACCAAAGCGCAGACACGCCCACAGCTCGGAAGCCTTGTGCCGCTTGATGCACCCAAAGCGGTGGTTGGCCGATTGCGCGGGCGTTTATGCCTCGCTCAACCCCGCGAACCCGCCTTTGTGATAGAGCAAGGGTCGTGCGGCTGTATGTTCACAGGTCAGCACCTCGCCCACCACAATCAGGTGATCCCCCCCGTCATGGCCTGCGGCATGGGCGCATTGCAGGCGGGCCGCGCAGCCCGAGAGCAGAGGGACATCGCCCACGCCCGCCTCCACCTCCAGGCCCGAGAAATCGAACCCATCGCGGGCGAACCGCTCCGCCAGGTCCTTCTGCCCTTCGGCCAGGATGTGGATCGCGAAATGACTGGCCGCCTCGAACGCGGGAAACCGGGCCGAGCGGCGCGCCGGCGACCACAGCACCAAGGGCGGGTCCAGCGAGACCGAGGCAAAGCTGTTCACGGTCATGCCCAGCGGCCCCTGCTCCGCCCGGGTTGTGACCAGCGTCACCCCGGTGGCAAAACAGCCCAAAGCATCCCGCAGGTCGCGTTGGGAAAACGGTGGCGGGGTCGGATCAACATCATCACGCATGACCCGGCACATAGTCCGCAGCCTCGCCCCTGACAATGTTTGCAAAGCAAGGGGGTTTGTATAAATTGGCCTGCATGCATTTGCCCATCTTGTACTCTTTCCGCCGCTGCCCCTACGCCATGCGCGCACGCTTGGCCGTTCTGGCCTCGGGCGAGGGCGTGAGCTTGCGCGAGGTGGTGCTGCGCGACAAGCCCAGGGCGATGCTGGAGGCCTCGCCCAAAGGCACGGTGCCGGTTCTGGTGACCGGGTCGGAGGTGTTGGAAGAAAGCCTCGACATCATGCTGTGGGCGCTGGGACGCGCGGACCCCCAGGGCCTGCTGACGGACAAAAAACAGGCGCTCTCGCTGATCGCACAGAATGACGGGCCGTTCAAAGCCGCACTTGATCGCTATAAGTACCCCGATCGGTTCGATGGGGCGGATCCAGAGGCTGCGTTTGGTGCCGCCCTTGAGGTGTTGACGGATTGGGAGGGGCGTTTGAAGGAAGGCAACCTTATGGGGGCGGCCCCCCGGCTTGCGGACCTCGCACTGCTGCCATTCGTGCGCCAGTTTGCCCATGTGGACCGCGCCCGTTTTGAGGCCCTGCCTCTGCCGCGCTTGCAGACCTGGTTGCAGCGGTTCCTGGCCTCTGACGTGTTCGCGCGGATCATGATCCGCCCGGCCCCTTGGCAAGACGGCGCACCCGGCGTGCGCTTTCCGGTGGCCGCATGAGCGAGGATCGTCTGACCCGGTTGGAGGAGGTGATCGCCCACCAAGCCGCGCAAATCGAAGACCTCAACCAAGTCGTCACCGCCCAGGCCGACCGGGTGGACCGCCTGGAACGGCAGGTCGCCCAATTGCGCCTGCGCGCCGCCGAGGCCGAGGCGGCCCAAGGCGACCATGTGGTTTTGGGCGACAGCCCACCCCCCCATTACTAAGGACCCACAGATGAAAGAGACGGTTGCCCTGATCCACGGCCTAGGCCGCACGCCGGTCAGTTTTGTGCCCATGAAGCAACGCTTCCAAAGGGCAGGCTATGGGGTGATGGAACCTGTGTACTACCCCTTCCGCACCAACCGCGCGACCCTCGCGCGTCGCTTGGTTGGCCTGCTGCCACGCAGGGGGAGGGTGCATTTGGTGGGCCATTCCTTGGGGGGGATCCTGTCGCTGACGGTGATGGAGATGCTGCCCGTCGAGCAGCGTGGGCGCATCGTGCAACTGGGCTCGCCCAATTTGGGGGCACCTGCCGCCGCCAAGGCCGAGGCGATGGAGGCGCTCTTCGGCGATCTGATCCTAGAGCTGGCCCGCAAAGGCCCGCCCCCGCCTGCGGGGGTGGAGTTGGCGGCGATTGCCGGCAACCGCTCGATCTCTGCCTTTTCGTGGATGAACGGGCTGACCGAGCCCAATGACGGGCTGGTGGCGGTGTCCAGTGCGCTTGCCATGGCGCAGCCTGCCAACCGGATGGTGCTGCCGGTGTTTCATGCGCTGATGATGCGCGACGAGGCGGTGATCGAGGCAAGCTTGCAATTCGTGCAAACCGGTCGTCTGAACAGCCAACCCTTGCTGGCGGCCCCGGCTTAGCCGTTACTGCGTCCCGCCGAACGCCCCGCTGAGCACCGCACTCGGCGTTTCGATCTGAACCGTCCCGGTTGCCTCTTGGCCGAGCAGCCCATTGATCTGACCATCCATCTGCCCCAACGTGCCGTTGGCCAGCGTATCACCCGCATCCGCGTTGACAGAGGCCAATCCTGCGAACGTGCTGCCGACAAGCCCACCATTGAGCGTCAGGCTGTTGGCCACCGTGCCATCCAGCGTGATCAGGCCGCTGACCTGGTTGGCCACGGCCGCGAAATCCACATCAAGTTGCGCGGTCCCGCCGGTGCGGGTGAAACTGCCCGTGCTGGGATCCACCAAAAAGCCCACAAAACTGCCGTTGTATTGAACGGCTATGGCGGGCAGACCGCCGGGTGCCACCTCGATCCCACCGGCATAGGCGTGCAGGTTTTTAAAGACGCCGTATTCGGGTCTGCGCTCATCCACCTCCAACAGGCCGTAAATCGAGAAGGTTTGACGGATCTCATCGACCTGAAAATCCCGCTCATCCACCCGCCCAGGGCGCACATCCCGGTCCAGGCCTGTGCCGCGCAACACCGCCTGGCCGTCGATGCTGGCAGGTGCGAGCGCAAAGATGCGCAGATTGTCCGACAGCGAATTGGGGATGCTGGCATACCGAAAGACGGCGAAATCCTCTCGTTGGGCTTTGCGCACCAAGTTCAGCGCCTCATAGGTGCGAAACACCGGCCCACCTTCTAGATCGGGCCCGGTGCCATCCACGCTGCGAAAGCGCGTGCCCTTTTGGCTGAGCGTGATCTCTTGCTCGGCGGGCAGCGAGAACAGGATGGGCGGGGGCGGTGCGGCCTGCTGGGTGGTGGTCCCTCCCCCGCCAGACCCATTGCCGGAGCCTGAACCAGAGCCGCCGCTGGAGCATGCGGCCAAACCGACCGCGAGGGCCGTTAGACCCAGTGACTTCAACTTCATTCCACCCTCCATTCCCCACGACCGTTTTGTGACTGCGCCACGCAAGAGGTTCAAGGGGACAGCCTGGGTAGGGTAAATTTACAGCAATTTGTGGCGAAATGAGAGCGCACACCGGGCGTAGGCATAGGCTCAGGTACAGCCGCAGGTCTTGGGGCCTAGAACTCCTCGACCGTGACAACACCGGGGATGTGTTTGATCGCCCGCGTGATTTGGGGCGTGATCTGATAGGCTTCGGGCAAGGGCACTTCGACCTCACCAGGCAGATCGGGGGCCAGCAGCACCAGGTTAACCGGCGCGGCCCGCCCGCCTTTGGCCTTGGCCTCTTCCAGACGCAGGGCCACGGAGGGAACCGCCTCTGCATCCTCCAAAAACACCCGCAGGCCGCTTGGCGCGCTGCCCATCACAGCAGCATCGATGGGTTGCACCCCCCGGGCGAGCAGTTTGACATCCTCGCCTTCCAACGTCGCCTCGACCGAGAGAACAACCGCCTGCCCGGGCTCCAACGCATCGCGCGAGGCCTCTAACACGTCCGAGAACACGGTGACTTCGTAAAGCCCCGTGGGATCGGAGCATTGCACAAAAGCAAAGCGGTTCCCGCGCGCGGACTTACGCTCTTGCCGCCCGGCCACAGCGCCCGCGATTTTGGCCGCAATGGGCCCGGTTTGGGCCTTCTGGCTGAGCTCGGCCAAGGTCATCACCGGCGGGCGTTGGCGTCTGAGCGGGCCCATATAATCGTCGAGCGGGTGGCCCGAGAGGTAGAATCCCAGCGCTGTATGTTCCTCTCCCAAACGCTCCACCGGCAGCCAATCCTCGGGCATGGGCAGTTTCGGTGCAGGCAGCTCCTCGCCCACCGCGCCGAACAGCGAGCCTTGATTGGACGCGGCCTCATCATGGGCAGTGGCCGAAAAGGCGACCAATTGGTCAAGGCTGTCAAACACCTTGCGCCGATTGCCATCGAGCTGATCAAAGGCGCCCGCGCGTGCCAGCATCTCTAGCGGACGCTTGCCAACGCGTTTCAGATCCACCCGGCGGGCGAAATCGAAAAGATCGCGAAACGCCCCTCCCTCGGTGCGGGCCGCCTGGATCATCTTCATCGCCTCAACGCCGACATTCTTGAGCGCGCCAAG
>JBCBNR010000140.1:0-7517 GCA_039821665.1 Pseudomonadota bacterium | reverse complement strand
GACCGTGTTCATCACCTCGCTGGTGGCAAATCTGTTGAACCGTGGCCGCATGGGTCAGGTGCGTGCGGTTGCCGATGGGCGGCTGGAGATGGCGTATCTGCAGCCCCAACCTGATGACAGCATCGCGCGCTTTGCGTTCGAGGATCATCTCGCCGCATTGTCCGGGCCCACCCCTCATTGGCCCCAGAGCACCCGCTCCATCAGCCAATTGCGGCTGTCGCTGAAGGTGCGGCCCACGGGCCTGCTTGGGGGGGTCACGGGCGCGCGCACGGTGCATTTGGATATCATCGACTACCCGGGCGAGTGGCTGTTGGATCTGCCACTGATGACCCAAGACTACGCCACTTGGTCCGCCGCCACGCTGGAGCGGGGCGCCCGGCGTGCAGGTCTGAATAAAGATTGGCGCGCGGCGTTGGAGGCAGCGCAAGCGACCGCACCCTTGGATGAGCCGACAGCGCAAGCCCTGGCCGCGGCGTTCACGCACCATCTGCGGGCGGCCCGCGAGGCTGGGTTTTCAGACTGCGCCCCGGGTCGGTTCCTGATGCCCGGTGATCTGGATGGCTCGCCCGCGCTGACCTTCGCGCCCTTGCCCAAACCCAAAGGCAAGCCCCGGGCCAACAGCCTTTATGCGGCCTTCGAGCGGCGGTTCGAGGCGTATAAGCGCATTGTGGTCAAACCGTTCTTTCGCGATCACTTCTCGCGTTTGGACAGGCAGATCGTGCTGGTGGATGTGCTGGGCGCGATCAATGCGGGCCCTCAGGCGATAGACGATCTGCGCGGGGCCATGGCCGACATATTGCGCACGTTCAAACCGGGCACAAACTCGTTTCTTGCTCCGCTTTTGGGCACGAAGGTCGAGCGGATCCTCTTTGCCGCCACCAAATCCGACCATCTGCATCACACCCAGCACCCGCAGCTGACAGCTCTGGTCGAAGCGCTGTTGGTCGAGGCGCGGTCGCGGGCGGACTATGCGGGCGCGCGCACCCAAGCGCTGAGCCTTGCGGCCCTGCGCGCAACGACCGAACAGGAGGTCCAACAGGGTGGCACCCCCCTGCCAGCGGTGCGCGGGCATTTGCTGGACACGGGCAAGCCGGCCGCGCTGTTTGCAGGTGACTTGCCGCAGGATCCGGCCCATCTGCTGGCCCCTGCGCGTGCGGGGGCGCATACTTGGCTGGATCGGGATTTCTCGGTGATGAAGTTTGCGCCACCCGTGCTGTCCCTGTCCCCCGGCGACGGCCCACCGCATATCCGGCTGGACCGGGCGGTGGAGTTTTTGATCGGGGACAAGCTATGAGGCTGCGGGCGGGGATACCCCAGGATGCCCCGGCCCTGGGGGCCATCCTGACTGCTTGGGTGGCCGAGACGCACTGGATGCCCAAACTGCACAACCCCAGCGAGGATGTGGCCTTTGTCGGGCGCACGATCGCTTCGGACACAGTGCGCGTGGCCCTGGGCGACGACGGCAGGCCACTTGGCTTCCTGGCCCGCTCGGCTGGTTATATCAGTTGTCTCTACGTCGCCAGCGAGGCCCGAGGTCAGGGGACCGGCACCTGCCTTCTGGCGGAGGCGAAACAGGCGGCTGATCGGCTGTGCCTGTGGACCTTTGCCCAAAACACCGGCGCACGCAGGTTTTATGCGCGCAACGGGTTTGCCCAAACCGGCGAGACCGCGGGCGACAACGCCGAGGGTTTGCCGGATGTGGAACTGACCTGGGTGAAGGGGGCGGTATGAGCGACGCACGCAAACCTGTGCTGATGGAGTTGGAGCAGGAAGAGGGGCCCCAGACCGCCTCGCCCGCGACCGCACCCCCGGTCCCTGATTTAGAGGCGCCCGATGCCCCACCACCGCCCCAGGGCCGCGCCATGCAATTGGCCGCGCGCCTGTCGGCCAAGCGCCGCTCGCCCCTAGGGATGCTGTTTTGGACCGGGCTTTTGGGGCTGGCTGCGCTGGCGTTTTCAACTTGGCTGTATGGCTTTGTCAGCGGACTTATCGCCAGTTCGCCGGTGTTGGGCGCGGTGGCGTTCGCGCTGGCCTGCGTCTTTCTGATCGCCCTTGTCGGCTATGTCTTGGTGGAGCTGATGGCCCTGTCGCGTTTGCGCAAGGTGGATCAAATCCAACGCCGCGCGGCGAATGCCCTAGAGGCGCAGGATCTGGCGGACGCCCAAGGGGTGTTGGGGGATCTGGGGCGGCTTTACCGCGGGCGGGACGAGCTGACCTGGGCGCGCACCCAGCTGAGCGAGACCACGGGCGAGGTGTTGGATGCGGACGCCTTGATTGATGCCGCCGAGCGGACCTTGATGGCGCCCCTGGATCGTGCGGCGCGGTTAGAGATCGAGGCGGCCACGCGCCAGGTCGCCACCGCCACAGCCCTGGTGCCGCTTGCGCTTGCGGATGTGGTGGTCGCACTTGCGTCCAACGTGGCGATGATCCGGCGGATTGCCCAGGTCTATGGAGGGCGCGCCGGTGCGTTCGGGTCCTGGCGGTTGATGCGCGCCGTGGCCACCCATCTGCTGGCCACGGGCGCGGTTGCGGTGGGGGATGACTTGATCGGCTCGCTCGCGGGCGGCGGCCTCGTCTCCAAGGTGTCACGTCGCTTTGGCGAGGGCGTGGTCAATGGGGCGTTGACCGCGCGCGTAGGCTTGGCTGCGATCGAGGTGTGCCGCCCCTTGCCCTACCGGGCGCTCAAAGCGCCATCGGTGACGTCCTTAGTCACCTCGGCCCTGGGCGGTGTGTTTAGCAAGCCCAAAAACCTAAGTCAGGGGTGATCCACGCGGGCGGCGTGTGGGTTGGCTGAGGGCCAGGCACACCAGTCCCAGCACCACCACAGCGCCCGCACAAAGGGCTAGCAAAGCCCAGCCTAGATATGTGATCACAAACCCGGCGGCAAACGCGCTGAGGGTGGAAACCAGGGCGATAATCGTGTCGTTGATCCCTTGCAGCGCGGGTTTCTCGGCGTCGCTGAGCGCACGCTCCAGCAAGGTGGTCGCCCCAATGAAGCCGAAATTCCATCCCAGGCCCAGGGCGATCAGCGCCCCGTAGAAATGTCCGGCCGACAGCCCATGGGCCGCGCCTGCGGCAGCGCAGACCATGATCACCAGCCCAGTGATCGCGATAGGCTGCGCGCCGACACGTTGGATCAGGCTTCCGGTCACGAAGCTTGGGGCGAACATGGCCACGATGTGCCAGCGGATCACGTCGCCCGCCACGGCCTCGCTTAGACCACAGCCGATGATGGCTATGGGTGTTGGGATCATCATGAAAACCATGATCCCTTGGGCAAGGGCCGCAATGGCGATGGCGCGCTGCACATCCGCGCGGCGCAGGGCCGCGAGGCTGGAGTTACGGTTCGCCTCAGGCGGCGCTTGCGGGCGGGGCAGGCGCACCAATGCCAAGAGCAAAACGCCGAGCAGTGCGATCACTCCGATGGCGGCATAGCCCCCGGCCAAGGGCACCGGGGCAAGCGCGTCTTTGGCTGAGATGAACACTTGCGGGCCCAAAAGGGCGGCCCCCAAAAGCGCGCTTAGCATCAGCGAGATGGCAATGGGCCGCAGGGCAGGCGGTGCCGCGTCCGCTGCAGCAAAGCGAAAGAATTGGAACGCAGCCCAGCCCGCGCCCATCATAAAATGTGCAGCACACAGCCAGGCAAAGGATGTGGCATAAAGTGCGTGGATCGCGCAAAGCGCCGCCGCCAAGGTCAAGCCCGCCCCCAGGGCAAAGCCCGCGCGCCTGCCCAAACGCCCCATCAGCAGGGACATAGGCGCGGCCGCGACCAAGCCTGCCAAGGTTTGGACCGCCGAGGGCAGGGTCGCAAGGCCAGGGCTGGGCGCCAGCATCAGCCCGCTCAACCCGCCCAAGATGAGCTGGATCGGAAAGGCAGTGCCCAACACCATGTTGGACGCAAGCAACCCCGCAAAACTGCGGTCGCGCAAAAGGGAGAGAACGGACATCGCGGGACAAAGGCCTTTTCGTCGCATTGATGTACGGGGACATAGTGCGACGGGTGCGCCTGTCCCTGACCCACGCGCCGTGACAGCCCCGCAGGGGCACACGGCGCTGCCCCCAACGGCAGGGAAGGGGCGACAGCCCTTGACCTGCGGGCGGGAGCGCGCCCTCTCTCTTGCGAGCCTGCGCAAGCTGGGGTAAGCGGTTCGAATGTGGACCAAGACCCTGCACATCTTTCGAATTACCACCCCGGTGCGCGGTTAAGCGTACCGGCCAATAGGTGTATGGACCGCCCGCACCGCCTCGCCATTCCCTAAACCGACCTCGAAAGACGGAGAGCACAGATGTGCGCCGATACGCCTGACTACAAAGAGACCCTCAGTCTACCCCAAACTGATTTCGCCATGCGTGCGGGCCTGCCCAAGCGCGAGCCGGACTGGCTCGCCCGGTGGGAAGAGATGCGCCTTTACGATCAGTTGCGCGCCAAAGAAGGCCGCAAACCCTGGACGCTGCACGATGGCCCACCTTACGCCAACGGGCATCTGCATATCGGTCACGCGCTCAACAAGATCCTCAAAGACATGGTGGTCCGCTCGCGCCAGATGATGGGCTATGACAGCCGCTATGTGCCCGGCTGGGACTGCCATGGCCTGCCCATCGAGTGGAAAATCGAAGAGCAATACCGCCAAAAGGGCAAGGACAAGGACGACGTTCCCGTGGTCGAGTTGCGCCAGGAATGCCGCAAGTTCGCCGAAGGCTGGATCGACGTGCAGCGCGAGGAATTCAAACGTCTGGGCGTCACCGGCAATTGGGACGACCCTTACCTGACCATGGACTTCCATGCCGAGGCCGTGATCGCCGAAGAGTTCCAGAAGCTTTTGATGAACGGCACGCTTTACCAGGGCTCAAAACCTGTTCTGTGGTCGCCGGTGGAAAAAACCGCGCTAGCCGAGGCGGAGGTCGAGTACCACCAAAAAGACAGCTTTACGATCTGGGTGCCGTTCCGCGTGCTTGGGGCCGAGGGGACGCTGTTGCACAATGCCCGCGTTGTGATCTGGACAACCACCCCGTGGACGATCCCGTCAAACCGCGGCGTCGTGTTCCGGCGCGACATCTCTTACGGTGTGTATGAAGTCACGGGCCGGCCAGAGGAATGCTGGGCGCGCATCGGCACCAAATACGTGCTTGCGGACAAACTGGCCGAAGGGGTGTTCGCCAAGGCCCGTTTGGACCCCTCAATGTACCGCCGCTTGGGCGACGCTGACCCCCAGGCGCTGGCCACCGTCGCGTTGGAGCATCCTTTGGCCGGGGCCGATGGGGCGATGGGCGAATGGGACGCGCCGCGCGACTTTCGCCATGCGGATTTTGTGACCGACGAGGAAGGGACAGGCTTTGTTCACTGCGCCCCATCCCACGGGATGGAAGAGTTCGAGATGTACCGCGATGCGGGCATGCTGGGCGAGGTGATCACCTATAACATCACCGAAGACGGCTCTTTCCGAGCGGATCTTCCGTTCTTTGGGGGCACGCGCATCCTCAAGCCCAACGGCAAGGAAGGCGACGCCAACAAGGCCGTGATCGACAAGCTGATCGAGGTGGGCGGGCTGCTCGCGCGCGGCAAGATCACCCATTCCTACCCCCATTCCTGGCGCTCCAAAGCGCCGCTGATCTATCGTAACACGCCGCAATGGTTCGCCGCCATCGACCGGGTGCTCGACGATGGCATGGACACCCATGGGGATACGATCCGCCAACGCGCGCTCGCCTCCATTGACGAGCTGGTGGAGTGGACCCCTAAGACAGGGCGCAACCGGCTCCACTCCATGATCGAATCCCGGCCGGATTGGGTGCTCAGCCGCCAGCGCGCTTGGGGTGTGCCCCTGACGGTCTTTACCAAACGGGGCGCTTTGCCCACCGATGAAGACTTTTTGCTGCGCGACGCGGCCGTCAACGCACGCATCGCGGCCGCCTTCGAGGAAGAAGGCGCGGATGCGTGGTATGCTGACGACGCAAAAGCGCGCTTTTTGGGCAATGATTACGACCCCGAGGCGTGGGATCAGGTCTTCGATGTGCTGGACGTGTGGTTCGATTCCGGCTCCACCCACGCCTTCGTTCTGCGCGACCGCGCGGACGGGACAGAGGATGGCATCGCGGATCTGTATTTGGAGGGCACGGACCAGCACCGGGGCTGGTTCCACTCGTCCATGTTGCAAGCCTGTGCCACCAAAGGCAGCGCGCCCTATCGGGGCGTTCTGACCCATGGCTTCACCCTGGATGAAAAGGGCATGAAAATGTCCAAATCCCTGGGCAACACCATCGTGCCCGAGGAGGTGGTCAAGCAATACGGCGCTGACATCTTGCGCCTTTGGGTCACCCAAACGGACTATACCGCCGATCAGCGCATCGGGCCCGAGATCCTCAAAAACACCGCCGACAGCTATCGTCGCTTGCGCAACACCTTGCGCTTTATGCTGGGCAATTTGGCGGGGTTCACTGCGGGCGAGCGGGTGTCTCCCGCCGATATGCCCGAACAGGAACGCTGGGTCCTGCACCGTTTGGCAGAGCTGGACGAGGTCGTGCGCGATGGCTATGCGGCCTATGATTTCCAAGGCGTGTTCCAGCAGCTCTTCCAGTTCTGCACCGTGGATCTGTCGGCGGTCTATTTCGACATTCGCAAGGACGTCCTCTATTGCGATGCCGCGGACAGCCTGCGCCGCAAATCCGCGCGCACGGTGCTGGATGCGCTGTTTGCCCGCCTGACCACCTGGATGGCCCCGATGCTGGTCTTTACCATGGAAGACGTCTGGCTCAGCCGGTATCCGGACACCAAAGGCTCGGTCCATCTAGAGGATTTCCCGACCACTCCCACGGGGTGGCGCGACGAGACGCTCGCGGCCAAATGGGACCGCTTGCGCGCGGTGCGCCGGGTGGTCACCGGGGCCATCGAGGTGCAGCGCCGCGACAAGGTTGTGGGCTCCAGCCTGGAGGCAGCGCCAGTGGTCCATATCGACGACCCCCAAACCCGGGGTGAGATCGAGACGACGGATTTTGCGGATATCTGCATCACCTCCAGTGTCGTGATCAGTGGCGAGCCGGCCACCCAAGGCGCCTTTGCCCTGCCAGAGGTGCCCGGCGTTGCCGTCACCTTTGCCAAAGCCCAGGGCCAGAAATGCCAACGCTGTTGGAAGGTTCTCCCCGATGTGGGTCTTCACACCCATCCTGGCGTCTGTGGCCGCTGTGATGAGGCTTTGGGCCAGCAGATCACATGGACCAAAGGCCAGGCCTAAATGACAAGCAGGCGCGCGCGGTGACCGCGCGTCTGCTTGACCTTGCCCAGGTTCGTGGCCCCAAAAAGTCCTTCTGCCCCTTCGAGGTTGCCCGCGCGCTTTGCTCCGATTGGCGACCGATGATGCCGCTGGTCCGCGCATGCGCCGCTGAATTGGTGGATCAGGGCCGCCTGCGCGCCACGCAAAAGGGTCTGCCTGTGCATCCGCTGCGGGCCAAGGGGCCAATCCGGTTGCGTCTGCCCTGATCTTTCATTTTTGCCCAAATATCCCGGGGGGGCACCGCAGGTG
>JBCBNR010000139.1:0-7530 GCA_039821665.1 Pseudomonadota bacterium | reverse complement strand
CGCGCACCAATGCAGCGTGCACCCGACCAACCTCGCGCGCCTCCCCTTCGATGGCGTCTGACAGGATCACAGCGGGCTGCTTGGGTCCAATGACGCATGGGGGGCCTTTGCGGCGGTAGGAGATTTGTTCTCCCCCGGTCCAACGGGCACGAATGTGAACGATTTTCGTGCGATCCGCATCACCGGATGAAGCGCATGGCTGGTGCGGGGGGCTGTGCCGCACCTCGAGCAGGTGCCGCAGACGACACCCGATTGTGATCAGGCGCAAGTTTTCCCTTGGTTCGTGGGGATCTGCGGTTATTTTGACGGCAAGCTGGAAAAGCATGAGCAGGCTCGATGCTAAAATCATTGTTGAGTGTTTTGGCCTTGGTCGCCTTGGCCAGCCCCGTGGCCGCCGATCTGCGCCCGATGCCGCGCGACAGCGGCGCGCGTGCGCCAAGCTCGCCGATCTTGCAGGCCAAAACGCCACCCCGGCGGGCCTTTGAGGTGGTGGAGCGCCAGGCGCAATCGGGTGGTTTTGAGACCTGGCGCAACCGTTTCAAATCGCGTGCGGTGGGCAAGGGCATTCGGCCTGCGGTGTTCGATGCGGCCTTTGCGGGCGTGCGCCCCTCGGCGGACGTTTTGCGGCTGGACCGGTCCCAGGCGGAGTTTACCAAAACCATCTGGGAGTATCTCGACACGGCTGTGTCAGACACCCGCATCACTAATGGACGGCAGAACTACCGGCGCTTGAAGCGCACGGTGGAGGCGATCGAGGCTCGATATGGGGTGGAGGCGAGCGTGGTCGTCGCCGTGTGGGGGATGGAGACCAATTACGGAGGCTTCCGTGGGTCCACCGACACGATCCAGGCGCTGGCGACCCTGGCCTATGACGGGCGCAGGCGTGCTTGGGCTGAGGAGCAGTTGATCGGCGCTTTGAAAATCCTGCAATCGGGCGATGTGCGGCCGCGGGATATGCGCGGCTCATGGGCTGGCGCTATGGGCCATACCCAGTTTATTCCCACGTCCTATCTGGCCTATGCCCAGGATTTCACCGGCGATGGGCGACGGGATGTCTGGGGGACCGATCCCACGGATGCGCTGGCCTCCACCGCCAATTACCTTGCGCGCCATGGATGGGTGAAGGGTCAGCCTTGGGGGGTGGAGGTCGTTGTGCCCCGGGGCTTTGATTATGGCCTTGCGGACGCAAAGACCAAGCGCAGTATCGGGCAATGGACGCGGGCGGGTTTGCGCCGCCCCGATGGCTCGGCCGTGCCTAATTACGGCGAGGCCGCTTTGTTCGCACCAGCGGGTGCGCGCGGACCGATGTTTTTGACCTTCAAGAACTTCCAGGTGATCAAGCGGTATAACAACGCCAATTCCTACGCGATGGGCGTGGGGCACTTGGCCGATCGCATCAATGGACGCCCCGACTTTGCCATCCCGTGGCCCCGGGGGGACCGGGCGTTGAGTCGTCGGGAGAAGGCCGAGCTTCAGCGGCTTCTGACTGCCCGTGGCTTTGACACCAAAGGGGCGGACGGCAAGGTCGGTCCCAACACCATTGCCGCCATTCGGCGCTATCAGCGGGCCGCTGGGCTGGTGCCGGACGGCTATGCAAGCGCCGATCTGTTGCAGCGGTTGCGATAGGTCTGCCAGCTCGGCTCTCCCCGCCTCAGCATCAACAGGGCCAGCATGCCGGTCAGCAGGCTAAAGCATGACCCCAATAGTGGGACTGCGAGCGGTTGCGATTTGCTTTGTGTCAGACGCGCGGCCAACACGCGGCTGTTGCTTTCACCCTCCAGCGACAGAAAACTTGCATCGATCCAGCCTTTCGCTGCGTCCAAAAGCGTTGGCGCAAAGCCCAGGGTTTCAAACGTGTGGTAGACGCCGTCCACCGGCTCCAGCTGCGGCTCTGCTGTTAGGCTTGCGGTGACCAGGTCCGGGCAGGGTGGCTCGCCGCCCGCAGCGCACGGCTCGGCCGCGTTCGGGGTCTCCCAGTGATCGAGGTCAAAGAGATATGTGACCGTACCCAGATCCGTGACCCCCAGGCTGGTCATGGCTTGCAGGCGGCCCATCACGGTCAACTGGGTGCCGGTGATCGAGCTGCCCGAATAGATCGGGTTGTTGTCATGGGTAAAGGTGCCAATCTCAAGGACTCCATCGCTGTCCGAAGACAGCCCCGTGCGGCCTTCGAACCGATAGCCCGATTGGGCCCAGCCCTCGGGTGTACGTCCCCAAGAAAGGGAGGTGGTTTGGCCAGCCTCGCCGATGACGACGTTCTGTCCCCCTTCTACTTGGGAGAATGAGGCGGTGATGTCGGAAAAGCCCCATGTCGCGGCATGGACGGGGGAGGCTGCAAAAAGAGCGGCGGCCAGAAGACGGGTAAGACGTGTCATAAGAGTGATCCTCGTTACAAGAAGGGGCGCGAAGGGCGCCGAACGAGGAGAGGCTTACCTCAAGCGCCCGACCGCCAGGTGGGCGCGGGCGGCTAGGCTTTGGGTCCATTGGCGGTGAGGGGCTGTGCGGGCGGAGGGTTTAACTTGACCCGAAGGTCAACTGAGGCGACCGGATGGGGACGTGTCCTGTCCCTCCGCAGGGCGCGCCCTGTCACTTGGTGCGACGCGCCTATCCTTTTGGGGGTGCAGCCGTGCGATTTGGGTCAGTCGGGCGTATCCGGCCAATCCGCCGCTTGCATCTGGGTCAGGCGCGAGACGGTGCGCTCAAACTCGAACGCGCCATCGCCCGCCTCGGTGTAAAGCTTGTCCGGGGCCACGGCGGCGCTGGCGATGAGACGGGTTTTTGCCTCGTAAAGGGTATCCACCAGGGTCACGAAGCGTTTCGCCGCGTTCGCGTTTTCGCGCGCCAATGCCGGAATGTCCGACAGGATCAGAACCCGCAGATGGGCGGTCAGGGCAAGATAGTCGGCCGCCCCCAAGGGTGCCTCGCACAACTCGGCGAAACTGGCCCAGCCCACGCCGCCATGGGCCTTTGGGATGGTCACCTCGCGCCCTTTGAGCGGCAAGACCAGCGGTGTGCCCGCCGCCTCGTGGGTCAGCGCGTTCCAAGCCGCATCGAGGCTTTCCTTTGCAGCCGCGTCCAAAGGGGTGTGCCATACATCGCGCCCAGCCAAACGACCCTGGCGATGATCATTGCCTTGGCCGATTTCATGCACGTCCAAGCGGTCTTTGATCAGCGCGATAAACGGCAGGAACAGGTGTCGGTTCAGCCCGTCCTTGTACAGATCGTCTGGGTGCCGGTTGGAGGTGGCGACCACCACCACACCGCGCGCAAACAGCGCCTCGAACAAGCGGCCCACAAGCATCGCGTCGGTGATGTCGGTGATTTGCATCTCGTCAAAACACAGCAGATGGGCACTGTCAGCGACCCCGTCGGCCACCGCCGGGATCGGATCGTCGCGCCCGGCGGTGCGCGCCCGGCTGATGGCGTCGTGCATCTCTTGCATAAAAGCATGGAAATGCACCCGGCGCTTGGGTGTGATCGGCGCCTGGGCGTAGAACATATCCATCAACATCGACTTTCCACGACCCACCCCGCCATAGAGGTACAGGCCCGGCACGACCTTTTCCTGGGTGCGTTCACGGCCCCAGCCGAACAGCGCCAAGCGCACGGTTTTGGGTTGCACGGGATCATAATCGGTCAAGCGACGTTCGAGCAGCGCCAATTGCTCGATGGCCAAGCGTTGGCCCGCATCTGGGTTCAGGCGGCCCGCGGCAATCTCTGCCCGGTAGCGCGCAATGAGCGTTTGGGACATGCATCACCGTTGTGAATGGAAGCCGCTTGGAAAAATGTTTTGACCCTGACCGGGGGCGAAGTCAAACATCGCTCGCAAAGGGAATGAAACGATGTCCAGCACACAAGCGCGCCTGATGACCCCCGTCCTTTTGGGTGGGTCGATCATCATCCTTCTAAGCTTTTCGATCCGGGCGTCCTATGGCGTGTTTCAAATCCCCATTGGTGACGAGTTCGGGTGGCCCCGGACGGAATTCTCGCTGGCCATTGCCATCCAGAACCTCTTTTGGGGCATCGGCCAGCCGTTCTTTGCGGCCTTTGCCGAGCGTTTTGGCGACCGCCGCGCGATTTTGTTGGGCGGGCTGTGCTATGTGGTTGGGCTGGTGCTGACGGCGCTGGCGACCACGCCCCTGGGGCATCAGCTTTTGTCGGTGCTCGTGGGCTTTGGCATCGCCGGGACGGGGTTCGGCGTGGTGTTGGCTGTTGTGGGGCGCGCGGCCTCGGATCAACACCGGTCCATGGCGCTGGCGATCGCCACCGCCGCAGGCTCGGCCGGGCAAATCGTCGGCCCCCCCTTTGCCGAGGCGCTGTTGTCGGTGATGAACTGGTCTTACGTGTTCTTGATTTTCGCGGGTGTGGTCATCGCCAGCATGGCCGCCTTGCCCTTGATCAAGTCGCCACCGCTGGCCAGCCGCGCAGAGTTGGAAGAGAGCATGGGCGAGATTTTGCTGCGTGCCTTTCGCGACCCCAATTATGCGATGATCTTTATGGGGTTCTTTGCGTGCGGCTATCAGCTTAGCTTTGTGACCGCCCATTTCCCGGCTTTTGTGACAGAGGTGTGCGGCCCGATCAGCCCTGATGGGTTCTTGGCGGGCGTCGGGGTGACGACAACCTCGGCCCTGGGCGCTGTGGCGATTGCCGTTATAGGGGCCACTAACATCGGCGGAACACTGTTTGCCGGATGGTTGGGCAACCGGTTTTCAAAGAAATATCTGCTGTCGGCGATCTATCTGGGCCGCACGCTGATCGCGGCGTGGTTTATCCTGACCCCGATGACGCCGATGACTGTGTTGGTTTTTGCGGCCATTATGGGCTCTCTGTGGCTGGCAACGGTGCCGCTGACCAGCGGGTTGGTGGCGCATATCTACGGGTTGCGCTACATGGGCACGCTTTACGGGATCGTGTTCTTTTCCCACCAATTGGGGTCTTTTCTGGGCGTCTGGTTGGGTGGTCGGCTCTATGACGCTTATGGCAGCTATGACGTTGTTTGGTGGGTGGGTGTCGGCGTGGGCGCGTTTTCGGCGCTGATCCATCTGCCGATCCGCGAGGAGCCCAGCCGCCGCGTGGCCGCCTGACACCCCAACCCAGCCAAGCACATGCAGCTTCAGCTCTGCTGTGTGCCGATATGGGCCTTTCCCCGAGCTTGAGCCAGGGCCACCTGCTTCTGGCGCTCGCGGAACCGGGCCTTTTGGTCCTCGGTGGTCTCGTCTGCACAGCGTGGGCAGGATACCCCGTGGTTGTAAAGCGGGCTGGCCTTGTCCTGGGCCAGGATTGGGCGGCGGCAGGCATAGCACAGCTCATGCGGGCCGGGGGCCAGACCGTGAGAGACAGAGACGCGGCCATCGAACACAAAGCAATCGCCGCGCCATTGGCTTTGGGGCTGCGGGATTTGTTCGAGGTATTTGAGGATGCCGCCTTTGAGGTGAAACACCTCCTCCACGCCCTGGCTTATAAGATAGTTCGTAGATTTTTCGCAGCGGATGCCGCCGGTGCAGTACATGGCGACGGCCTTGCCTTCGAACCGTTTGGCGTTTTGCGCCCACCATTTGGGAAAGTCCGAGAAGCTTTCGGTTTTTGGGTCAATCGCACCGGCAAACTGCCCGATCTCGACCTCGTAATCGTTGCGAGTGTCGATCACGACCACATCGTCGCGGGCGATCAGCGCGTTCCAGTCTTGGGGGTCAACATAGGTGCCGACCTGCGCGGTTGGGTCGACCGCCGGGTGGCCCATGGTCACGATCTCCGGTTTGACCCGGACCTTGAGGCGCAGGAACGGCATCTCGGCGGCGGTGGCGTATTTTACCTCTAAGTCTGCGCATCCGGGCAGGGCGCGCAGGGCGCAAACCAGCCTGGCGATCCCGTCCTGTGAGCCTGCGAGCGTGCCGTTCAGCCCCTCGGTGGCCAGCAGCAAGGTGCCCTTGATCCCGGCCTCTTGAGCCAGTGCCAAAAGGTCCGGGCGCAAGGCGTCCGGATCGGAGAACTTGGTGAAGTGGTAAAGGGCTGCAATGGTGACCATGGAACGGGGTTCTAGCCTGCCTGCCCCCAAGAGGCCAAGGGCAAGATACGCCTGCGATAGCCCCGTCGTCCTATGGGGACCGGTGCGCGCTCACTCCGCCTTTGGCGGTGCGAGTCGTTTGGGGGCGGCAGGCGCCTGCGCCTCTGGCAGCGCGAGGCATGTGGCAAGATAGCTGGTGATGTCGGGCGCGGCGGCCTCTGTCAGTTTGACCACCTTATTGCCCTGAAACACCCCAAGCCGGGCGGGGGCGAGCGTCGCTTGATGGGGCGTACCTTGGGCGACGATCAGCTCTACCGCACCCACCGCATCGGCTGGGATCGGCAGCACCTGCCCCACTTGCAGCATTTTGACATCCGCCAGGGACATGCGGCGGGTCTGTAGGATGGCCGAGACCGGCAGCCCCGCCTCGCCCACGCTGTCGCGCATCCGTTGCAGCCAATGGTCTTGGGTGTTTTCGGGAAAGGCCAGGTCGGATTGTTTGGTGGCCGCGCGAAACACATCGAGGACCGAAAGCGGCAAGATCAGCTCGAAATCTCCCGAACGCGCCGCGGCGCCGATATCGAGCGAAACCAGCATCTGCATCACATCGGCGGATTTCGAGGCGATCCGCACGGTGGAGATGTCTTGCTTGCATTGCACCACCCGCAAGCTCTTGCCCACAGGCGCACCGACGCTTTCTTCGATCCCTGCCAGCAGGCTGCCCAGGACCACCTCGAAAAATCCCATACACAGGGCCGTGTCGATGCCCGTGAAGGACCGGGTGGTGGGCATCACCGCCTGGGCGCTGTCGCCACCCATGCGCATATCCACGATGTGAAACACCAAATCGGAGGTGACATTGATCAGCGCCCGGTGGTCCGAGCCCGCAAGCTCCACCACCCCAAGCATCGCAGGCACCGGGATCTGATCGACCACACTGGCGAGTTTCGTGACCTCACAATCCAGAATCAGCGCGCCCACATTGGTTTTCAGCAGCTTGCGCAGGTTGTCTTCCAGGATGCGGCCGAAATTTTCGCCAATCAGTTCGATATCTGGCAGGGGCGAGCGGCCCACGCGCTGATGGCTTAACTTGTGCTCTAACACCGGGTTGGCGGGCATGGGGTGGCCTTTCACGATCACGCGCGTCCCCTGCGTGCCCCACTCCCCCTTTCCGCTTGGTTAACAGATCCGGTCTTTGCGTTTACCCAACCAGGTCTGGCCACGGTCGCGCCATGATCCGCTAGGACTTTGGTAACGGGTCTCACCCACGGTCCGCCCCCGGGTGATCAAGAACCGGGGATGCGCGGCGCAATGTCAGAGCAGAGCAACAGGCCAGTCATTATCAAACGCAAGAAGGTGGTGTCCGCCGAGGGGCACCATGGTGGTGCTTGGAAAGTGGCCTATGCGGATTTTGTGACCGCCATGATGGCGTTTTTCTTGCTGATGTGGCTGCTGAACGCCACGACGGAGGAACAGCGCAAGGGCCTCGCGGACTACTTCAAACCCACCATTCCCGTGCACCGAAC
>JBCBNR010000138.1:0-7544 GCA_039821665.1 Pseudomonadota bacterium | reverse complement strand
CTTTCTATTTGCTCGGCCACGGTGATGGGCACGGCCGGGTTGGCGGATTTGGTGGGCACGGACCCGGTGATGGCCACGCACAGAATGCAAGGATCAGACATCGAAAAACACCGTCTCGTTTGGACCTTGAAGATGAATGTCGAACCGATATGCGCCAGGGCCGGTCTGCACGGCCAAAAGGGTGGGCACCCGGTTTTGGTGCTCGATCCTAGACAGGACGGGATCGACCTTGTTCGCCTCAGGCTCGTCAGGAAAATACATGCGGGTGTTGAGCCCCACATTGACGCCGCGCGCCACGATCCACAGGGACAGGTGCGGGGCCATGGGGCGGCCATCCACAAAAGGCACCTGCCCTGGCTTGATCGTCTCGATCTGCCACAGGCCGGTGACCCCATCGCAGGCGCGGCGCGCCCAACCGGTAAAGCCGGGTGTTGACCCGTCATAAGTGCCGAGCGCGTCTGCTTGCCAGACCTCCACCAACCCATCGCGCAAGGGTGTGCCTGTCCCGTCGTAAATGACGCCTTCAACCGTGATGCGCGGCCCGGGCGTTGTGTTGTCCAGCATCTGCGCACCCAGGTCCTGCGGATAGACGCCCGTGATGCCGGCGTGGTTCGGCACACAGCCGATATGCACGTACGGCCCCGCGGTTTGCGAGGCGCTTTCGGGCAGCGCGCTGCGCGTGGGCCGCCTCACAACCCGTCCTTTCGGTTCTCAAAATACGTGGCACGACGCCCACGCAAGGTTATGTCGAACCGATAGGCACGCGCGTCCATGGGCTTGGTGTGGGCAAGGTCTTGGGTTGCGATCAAACGCTCGATCGCCGCCTTGTCCGGGATGCCATCCACGATGGGACAGGACCAAATCAACGGATCGCCCTCAAAATACATCTGCGTGATCAACCGCTGGGCAAAGCCATGGCCCAGAAGGGAGAAGTGGATATGGGCAGGTCGCCAATCATTGGCCCGATTGGGCCACGGGTATGGGCCGGGTTGCACGGTCCGAAACCGAAACCAGCCATCTTGCCCGGTGATGACCCGCCCGCAGCCCCCAAAATTGGGATCAAGAGGGGCGACATACCCCTCGTTCACATGACGATAGCGACCACCGGCATTGGCTTGCCAAACCTCAACCAACACGCCTTCGAGGCCCTTGCCCGTTTCGTCCTGCACCCGGCCATGGACGATGATACGCGGGCCGATGGCCATCTCGCCGGGGGCGGCGTAATTGGTGATCAAATCGTCATCGCGCGGCCCCAGAATGTCATGGCCGAAGACCGGGCCCGACTGCTCGGACAGGGTCACAGGCATCGACAGCTTGGCGCGCTGAGGGGACCGGGTTAGCGAGGTTTTATAGTGCGGCGTCAACGCAGGCGGATGAACGCCCCAGTCGCGCGGCATAAAAACGGATGTGTCGGAGCCGCTCATTCCGCGTCCATCTCGGCAAAGGTGGCCTTGGCCAGCTTGATCGCGTGATTGGCCCGGGGAACGCCCGCATAGATGGCCACATGCTGAAACGCTTCCATCACATCGCTGGGGCTGGCGCCGGTGCGCGCAGTGGCCCGGATGTGCATCGGGATCTCCTCGAAATTGCCCGTGGCCGCAAGCAGGGCCAGCGTCAACATCGAGCGTTCGCGCAGGCTGATCGCGTCAGAGGCCCAGACCGTCCCCCAGGCCCCTTCGGTGATCAGGTCCTGAAACGGCGCGTCCAAGGGGCTGGTCGCGGCCTCGGCCCGGTCCACATGGGCGTCCCCTAAAACCGTCCGGCGCGTCGCGCGACCCTTGGCTTTGCGCGTTGTCATTTCGGCCCCCTCCCCCGTGCTCATTTTCGGGCAGCACGCCCTTACAGCCGGATTTTTCAGGCTTTTGCGTGACAATCTCCACCCTAAGCACGGGTAAAGAGTTGTTTACACATCCATTTCGCACTTAAGCTTTCGCAGGGTCAAGGCCAGGATTGTGGGAGCGCCGAGTGTCCGAGCCAGTGAAAATCTTTGTCAGCTATGCCCATGAGGATGAAGAGCATAAGGATGTGCTACGAAAGCAATTGGCAGGGCTGATCCGCAGCGAGCAGATCGACCTGTGGGATGATCGCAACCTAACCGCAGGCGACGATTGGGAGGCCGAGATCCTGACCAGGGTCGAGGGGTGCGATGTTGCGATCTTCTTGGTCTCGGCCGCGTTCCTGGCCTCGGAGTTCATCAACGCCAAGGAATACGCGCGCATGATCGAACGGCACGAGGCGGGCGAGGCCCGGATCTTCCCGATTATCTTGCGTCCCTCAGCCTGGAAGCCAACCGAGATCGGAAAGATCCAGGTGGTGCCTAAGGATGGCAAGGCAGTGGTCACCTTCTCGCCAGAGAACGGCGAGCGGGATCAAGTGTGGCTGGACGTGACCACCGCCCTGCAAACCCTTTTGCAGAGCATGGGCGAGAAACAGGCGGATGCCCCCAAGCCCGATGCGCCCAAAGACACGCCAAGCGCGCCTGCCACTTTGACCCAACGGCTGCCACGCGGGCAAAGCCGGGTGCTGCGCGCGCTGATGCAGGGGCGCGCTGCGTTCTTTTTAGGCGATGACGTCAACCGCAAGCCCGAGGCGGGCGAGCGGGCACAAGTGCCGCGCGCGATGGCCAGGGCCCGATCAACGCAGCCCTTGCCCAGCATCTGGCAACCATGGCCGATGCGCCCATCAACTCGGGCGCAAGCCTTGCACATACCGCCCAGATGGTGGCTGTGCGCGACGGTATAGCACCGGTATTGGACGACTTGCACGCAGCCCTGGACCAGGATTTTCAGGTTGGCCCGACCCATATGGCGCTGGCGCAACTGGGCCGCGCGCTGTGCCGTCCGGGTGGGGAGAGCCCGATTTTTCTCAGCGTCAACTTCGACGATATGATGGAACGGGCCTTTGACGCGATTGGGCAAGAGATCGATATCCTGTCCTATGCGGTCACCTCGGACCAGCAATGCATGTTCCGCCATGTAAAGCCCGATGGCACGACCGTCGTGCTGGACCGACCGAACGAGTACACAAGCCTCGGCCTGTCCGAACGGCCCTTGCTGGTCAAGCTTGCGGGCACGGTCGACAGGCGGGACATGGGCATCGAGCATTTCGTGGTCACGGAAGACGATCACTTTTCCTTTGTGGCAGGGCGCGACATTCGCCAATTGCTGCCGCCAGCGCTGATGACGCGACTGCTGCGATCGCACTACCTGTTCCTGGGTCACTCGCTTAGCCATTGGACCTTGCGCGCGCTGGTCAGCCGCGTGCTGGGCACCGGCAAGATGCAGGCCCGGTCCTGGGCTGTCAGTGATGGGCTAGACGAGTTGGAGGAATGCTTTTGGCGCGTCCGAGATGTCGAGGCCTTGGACACACCCCTTGCCCCCTATCTGCAAAGCTTGGCTGATGCGCTGAGCCACGAGACCGCCGCCTGAGGCGCCCCATGGACCTGGTCGATCCATATAAAGGGCTGATGCCCTACGGCGTCGGGGACGCCAACATCTTCTTTGGCCGCGATCGGGATCGCAAGATCATCGCCTCCAACCTTCTGGCCCAGCGGTTCACCCTGCTCTACGGGCCCAGTGGTGTCGGCAAAACATCCGTTCTGAGGGCAGGCGTGGTTCACGATCTGCGCATGCAGGCAGAGCGAAACCTCGAAGAGGTGGGCCTGCCTGAATTTGCCGTGGCTTGGGTCAGCCGTTGGCGGGGCGATCCGACGGCCGTTCTGGACATCGCTGTGCGCAAGGGCGTCGCATCGGCCCTTGGCGGGGATGGCGGCCCGGTTTCGGGCGACACGATGATCGAGCGGCTGCGCAATTGGACCAAGCGGCTGAACGGCGATCTTCTGCTGCTCTTCGATCAGTTCGAGGAGTATTTTTTGTACCATCCCGACCCGGTGCCAGGCGGGTTCGAGGATGTGTTGGTGGACATCGCGCGCGCCCAGGGTTTGAACGTGCATGTGATGGTGTCGCTGCGCGACGACGCGCTGAGCCAAATGGACCGATTCAAAGGCCGCATCCCGGAATTGTTCGACAACTACCTGCGCATCGACCGCCTGGACCGGGAGGCGGGGCGCGAGGCGATCTTGGGCCCGGTGGAGCATTGGAACTCCATCGCGCCCACGCAGATGAGTGTCGAGCCTAAGCTGACCGAAAAGGTGCTGGACCAGGTCAGCTCGGGCGATTTGGGGTTTGGCGAGCGCGGGCGCGGGGCCCTGAACAAGACCCGCCAGGCCAATGCCAAGGTAGAGACGCCCTATCTTCAGCTTGTCATGCAGCGGATCTGGGAGGAGGAGCGGGAAACAGGCTCGACCCAGTTGCGGGCGCGCACGTTGGATCGGCTGGGCGGTGCAAGCACGATCATCCAAACCCATCTGGACCGGGTGATGCGACGGCTGAGCACGGCGGACCGGGAGGTCGCGCAAGGCATCTTCTACTATCTGGTGACGCCGTCGGGTGCGAAAATCGCCCACTCTGCCGCGGATCTGTCGGACTATACCGGCGAGGAGGAGAAGGCCATCGCCCGGGTGCTGGAGCGGCTGTGCGAGCGTGAAGCGCGGGTTTTGCGCACGGTCGCGGTGCCCGATGACCCGGACACCACGCGCTTTGAGATCTACCATGATGTGTTAGGCGCCGCGATCCTGGACTGGCAACGCCGCCTGATCCGAGACGAAGAACAGCGCGCGGCCAACCTGGTCCTGCAACGCCGCCAGGCCATCTCTAACGGAGTGCGCACCTTTCTTATCGCTGCCGGTTGCGCCACGGCGTTGGTGTACACTGCGGTCAGCCTGTCCTTGGCAGGGCGGGCCGAGCAGGCGGCCACAAACTCGCTGACCTGGGTGGAGCGGGTGACGGCCACTGCGCAAGCACCCGAGGTGCCGGACGGCGCCTATGCAAGCGTGGTTGGGACAGGGCCGGACGCGCTTTGGGGCTTGGTGTTGGAGGCCTATAACGGCTTTGTGGTCGAGGGCGTAGTCGAGATCAGTCGCTCCAACTCCATCGTCATTTTGCGGCTCAGCGGCAATGTGGGCGACGGGGTGTTCGAGCCTGGGCGCAATACGCTGACCCCCGAGGCCGAGGCGCGGCTGACCGAAATCGCCCTTGGCCTGAGGTCGCTGCCCTTGCGCAAGGTGACTTTCCGGGCGCACACGGACAGTGTTCCCCTTGCGGAAAACGCGCGCTACCCAGACCTTATGGCCTTAAGCGAGGCGCGGGCCAGGGCCGCGCGCACTGTGGTGGAAGAGGTGGCCCAGCTGCCAGAAGACAAGGTGTTTGAGGAGGGGCTTGGCGACACCGAACCCTTGACCAGCAATGACACCCGCGAAGGGCGGGCGCTTAACAGACGGTTGGAAATATGGCTCGAATGACGCTGCCCACGATGATGCGGCGCAAGAAAGCCGAGCGCCCCCAGGGCCTGAAAGGGCTGCGGGCCCGCACCCAAGGGGTGGGGCGTGTGCTGGCTGTGGGGGTTTTGGGCTCCGCTCTGGTGGCCGGGTTGGTGATCGGCATCTATACGTCCGCCACCCAAGGCGTCACCGATATCCAAGAGCACGGTCGCGCCATCCAGGACGTGCGCCGTCAGATCATCAGTTTGCAGGACAACTACAACCTCAACGACCTGCGCGATCCGCTGTTGATGCTCGGCGCGCTGACCTCGGAGGATACGTTCCTGCCCGCCACGCGCCTGCCCTTGCTGGATGCAAGGGGCCCCTTGGTCAGAGAGGCGGACGCCGCCTTCGAGGACCTGGTGCCTGCGCTTTTTGCCGAACCGATCGCCCGCCGCTTGGCCACGCTGCTGCGCGAGGCTAAAACAGTGCCAGAGATACATCGCTACATCTCCATCGCCCAATTGCAGCGCGGCGCAGACGATCTGGCGCGCGAGCGGATGGCCTATGAGTGGCTGAACGAAGACCTGGAAACCGTGCAATTGCCCCAGCCGGGCAAGGCGCGGGCGCGGCAAGAAATCATGTTTCTGTTTGATTTCGCGCTGACCTATGGCGGCCAGGACGCTTGGCGGGTTGATCCAGACGTGATCGAGGAGGCAAAGAAAAGGGCTTCGTTGATCCCGGCAGAAGACTGGCTTTACCAGGCTGTGTTGGACTCGGCGGCAGATATCGATGCGATGTTCACCGATTTGCGCGACGAGGGAAGCCGAACGCCGGGCCGCCCCCCGTTGATCGAGCGGATCGCCTTTTTAGACGATACCGGCGTTTTCGCAGCTCCGCGCCAGATGGCCCGCGCCACGGGCGCCTCGCTGCTGGCCACTTTGCCGCCAGCCTTCCGCCCCGGCGGTCAGGAACATGTGCTGGCCTCCCTCGATGCGGACGCGTTGGCGGATCGGCTGGCGCTTTATCAAGAAACCCTTGGGATTGATGCGAATACCGAGCTGTCGCTTGAGGTTTATGGTCAAGCTGCGGCACAGCGCTATGAGGAGGATCTTCTTGAGTATTGGTCCGCGCGGCTGGCGGACATGTACCTGATCCCACCCGGTGACCCGTCCCATGCGCTGGATCAATTGGCGCTGTTGCTGCCTGCCGATGTGGGTGGCTTCAATCTGCGCACAAATAACCCGTTGGAGGCTGCGCGAGCGCAGGGCGGCTTGATGCGTGTCCTTGTGCAGCTTTCCCAGGATTTGGGTGCGTTGCGCTATAAAGACCAGTCTCTGGCGGAGGCACTGGGTTTCGCGCCGGGCTGGGAGGATGCTGTTCGCGAAAGCCTTGGACAGTTGCAAGAACGCGCGACCGAGGCGACGGCCCTGAATATCCGGCAACCGGATGGAACGACATTCAACTTAAAAGAGCTCGCGCTGAGCCCCCAGGCCCGGGTGCCTGACTTTGTGAACACCTGGCTGCTTGATTACGATGCCGCATTAACCGCTGTCATCAATCCGCGCGCCCGGGGGGAGGTGTTTAACGCCCGCTGGCAAACAGGGGCTTTGGCGCAATGCCTGGCAGTGTCCAAGCTCTATCCCTTTACGTTTGGAAACGCCCCTGACGCGCCATTGGATCAAACTGCGCGGGTCTTCGCGCCCTATGGTGTGATCCCCGCCTTTTTCGCGTCGTTGCCACCCGAGGTTCAGGCGTTCCTGTCCGAAGGCCAACAGAGCTGGGACCTCATTGCCGAACCATCGGCGAAACTGGGGCTTATCCGTCGCCACGTGAACGCCCTGCGGGTCGCATCGAACATCAGCGTCGGCTTCGACTACCAAGCCAGAGGGGACCGTCTGGCCTATGAGTTTTCCGCACGACCCCTGGATTTGGACCAGCGCACTACGCGCGCAAGCCTGTCCTTTGGGTTGCGCAGCGCCACAGCCACCAACAACGGGGCCGATGATGTTGTCTTCCAATGGCCCCCGATCAGCGGCACGCAAGAGGTCACGTTGACGTTTGAAGGCTTGCGGGATGCAAACCAGCCCCCACCTGTGGCGGGCTGGTCGACACAAACCCTTTGGCCGATCTCGCGCCTGATGGATCTGACATCCGACCGAGCGGGGGTAGAGAGCCAGCTTTTGTTGGAATACAGCCTAGACAGCGACAGTGGCACCGATCTTGC